>JAYVNK010000449.1:0-10146 GCA_043758475.1 Comamonadaceae bacterium
CCAAGTGCTGGGTCGAAAGCAGTCGCGCCCAAAGAATCATGTGAAACCGCATCCAAGCTTGGCATACAAGGGGTGATGGGCTAACTTCGGTGGATTGCCCCTACACCCGGCAGCATCTTCTTTTGTTGGGCTTTATGTGGGGTACGAATAAATACGGGGCGGTAAGCCCCGTATTTATTCACTTACTGGCGGAAACGGAGAGATTCGAACTCTCGAGGAGGTTTAACGCCCCCTACTCCCTTAGCAGGGGAGCACCTTCGGCCACTCGGTCACGTTTCCTTTAGCCTTCAAATCATTCGAGATTATCTCACGACATCGGAACATTCCTAGCTCTTTGCGTCGACCCGCTCAAATGTCTACGGCCCATTCATCATCGCGCTCAACCAGTTTGTTCAACAGACGGTTGAATTCCGTCCACTCCGACTCGCTCAATACGGACACCATACGCTCCTGCCTTTCGCGAAAGCGCGGCAGGATGACGGCGTGAATTTTCAGCCCCTTGTCTGTCAGGGTGAGGAACGATCGCCTCGCATCCCGCTCATCGCCTTGACTGAGCAGCAAACCCTCGGCAAGCAGCTTTTTGACAGCTCGGCTGATGCTGTTTTTAGGAATGCCCGTCAGGCTTGCAACATCTGTCGCGGTCACATTGCTTAAGTGAGCGGCGCAAAAAAGCGTCGCAAATTCTGGCCGCTGCAATCCCAGCTCAGCCGCAGTCCACGGGTCGGGCCGTTCGACTTGTCGGTGAGCCTCGGACATGCCGGCCAGATTCACCACCCCTGTGTGCTTGAGGCGACTCAGCGGGTCATTGAAGCCGCAGCAGCCTGTGGTGTGCCAGCCTTCATGCCGGTCTTTGCACCAGAAGAAACGGAGCTAAAGCGGCAAGTGGCCTGGTGGTCAGGGCGCGGCGTAAGACACTTTGCAGCGGGTGCCGACAAAATCATTGCAGCGCACGCACTCAAGGCCTACCGTTTGTGGGCTGCCGTGCCGTGAGTCACGCAATCACGCCGATTCAGGCGACCGGCGGCTGGTCCAGGTCAAACACCTTGTGCAGGGCGCGCACGGCGAGCTCCATGTACTTTTCGTCTATCACGACCGAGGTCTTGATTTCGCTGGTGGAGATCATCTGGATGTTGATGCCCTCTTCGCTCAAACAGCGGAACATTTTGCTGGCCACGCCCACGTGGCTGCGCATGCCGATGCCAACGATGGACACCTTGCATATTTTTGTGTCGCCGACCACTTCCTGCGCGCCCAGGTGCGGCAGCACTTGAGTCTTGAGCAGGTCGACCGCGCGGGCGTAGTCGCCCCGGTTGACGGTGAAGCTGAAGTCGGTCTTGCCATCTTTGCTGATGTTCTGGATGATGACATCGACCTCGATGTTGGCGTCGGCCACCGCACCCAGAATCTGGTACGCAATGCCGGGCTTGTCGGGCACGCCGAGTACAGAAATTTTGGCTTCGTCGCGGTTGAATGCGATGCCCGATACGATGGCTTGTTCCATGTGTTCGTCTTCCTCAAAAGAAATCAGGGTGCCGGACGCGGCCTCCTCGTCAATGTCAATGTCCCACGGAGTGAAGCTGCTCAAAACACGCAGCGGCATGCGGTATTTGCCGGCAAACTCGACCGAGCGGATTTGCAGCACCTTGGAGCCCATGGAGGCCATCTCCAGCATCTCTTCAAAGCTGACGGTGTGCAGCCGGCGCGCTTCGGGCACCACGCGCGGGTCGGTGGTGTAGACGCCGTCCACGTCGGTGTAGATCAGGCATTCCTTGGCCTTCATCGCCACGGCCACGGCAACCGCTGAAGTGTCGGAACCGCCCCGCCCCAGCGTGGTGATGTTGCCCTGCTCGTCCATGCCCTGAAAACCGGTGACGATGACGACCTTGCCCGCCGCCAGGTCGGCGCGCACTTTTGCATCGTCAATCGACTCGATGCGGGCCTTGGTGTAGGCGCTGTTGGTCTTGATGGGCACCTGCCAGCCGGCGTAGCTGACCGACGCCATGCCCTCGGCCTGCAAGGCAATGGCCAGCAACGCGCTGGAGGCCTGCTCGCCGGTGGCAGCCAGCATGTCGAGCTCGCGGCTGTAGGCGTCGGTGGCTTTGGCCGGGGCGAGCTCTTTGGCCAGGCCGAGCAGGCGATTCGTCTCGCCGCTCATGGCGCTGGGAACGACCACCATCTGGTGGCCCGCCCTCGCCCACTTGGCGACGCGTTTGGCGACATTGCGGATGCGCTCGGTGGAGCCCATCGACGTGCCGCCGTATTTGTGAACAATCAATGCCATTGGAGTTGTCAGAAATTCGGGGTGAAAGAGGCCAGGTAGTACCGTTTGACCCCCACTACAGCGACAGCAGCAAGATCGCCCTTGCGCAGTGCAGAAACCTAGTACCCAGACACCCAAGTATCGGAACATGAAAGCGTGCTTTCACCCCCATGCCCGCGTTGCAAAGCCTCTCCATAGCCACAGCTATGTCTGCGTTTTGCGCCTAGGCCTGGGCGCGAAATCACCACTTTCATTTTGTTCCTCTACTGGGGTGTCTGGGTGCTCGGGATTGTACCAAGCCAGCCCATCGCCCTGGCGCTTTACAAAACCGTTGCCCACCTTGATGTTGATCTGGTGGCCGCGCGTGGTGCAGGCCGCCACCTGGTGCAGCAATTCGTCCAGCTGTGCGGCACTGGGTGCCAGCTGGAATTCGTATTTGAGCCAATAGCGCAGCACATTGGCCTGTCGGGGAAGGCTCAAATTTTGCAGTTTTGCGATGAGCGGCCGGCCCAGGCCAGCCGATGACACGGCAGCAAGATCCTGCACACCCACCTCGTTCAGGATCACCTGCGCTTGAGCCGCATGCGCCGCGCTGCGCGCAAAGGTGTCCCGAAAATGCGGAAACACGTCTTGCAGCACGGGCAGGATGCGGGCGCGAATGCGGTTGCGCGTGAATTTTTCATCGGCATTGGTCGGGTCTTCGATGAACGGCACCGCGCGCGTTGCCAGCCAGGCGCGGATGTCAGCGGCGCTGACGCCCAGCAGGGGCCGGTGGTAGCTGATGCCATCGCGCTGCCAGTGTGCAGGCATGCCCGCCAGGCCCGCCAGACCCGCACCCCGGCTTAGCGCCAGCACAAGGGTCTCAACCTGGTCGTCTGCATGCTGTGCGATCGCGATAGACTTGAATGCTATAATATTTATATCTGACTGTGCATATCCGACGAGGGCTATAGCCTTAAAAGCAAGGTAACGGGCGCGCCGGGCCGCATCTTCCGGGCTTTGGCCGGGTGCAGGCCGTCCATCGACCCGGCTGACCTTCAGCGGCACACCCAGCTCCGCGCAAACCGATTCGCAGTGGGATGCAAAACCGTCCGCCGCTGCCTGCACCCCGTGGTGGATGTGGATGGCCACCACTTGGCCGGGCCACTTCAGAGCACAGGCCAGCAACAAGGCGGTGGAATCGGCCCCGCCGCTGTAGGCCACGGCCACGGGCAGCGCAGGGGAAAAAACGTGAATGGCGTTTGGGAACGACTGGCCCACGCCGGTGGCCTTATTTATTGCTGACGCGCGGCACAGAGCGCCGGTCGGCCGGGCCCACGGCCCTGTTTTCGGCGCGCTGATCTGCCCGACTTTCAGCCCTCGCGTCGCTGCCTCTATGCTCACCCCTGATATCTGTTTTGGTGTCGGTGTAGCGCCCATAACTCTGCAGGCGGTCATAGCGCCGGTCCAGCAGCTCATTGACCTTTAAATCGCTCACCTGGCGGTAGGCGTCATTCAGGGCGCGTTTCAAGAAGGCTGACATCTGTTTGTGGTCGCGGTGCGCGCCGCCCACGGGCTCATTGACGATTTTGTCAATCACGCCCAGCGCCTTGAGCCGGTGCGCGGTGATGCCCAGCGCGTCGGCCGCTTCCCGTGCTTTGTCGGCCGTTTTCCAGAGGATGGACGCACAGCCTTCGGGGCTGATTACCGAATAAATCGAATACTGCAGCATCAGCACCTGGTCGCCAATGGAGATGGCCAGCGCGCCGCCCGAGCCGCCTTCACCAATGATGGTGGTGATGATGGGCACCTCGAGCTGAGCCATCTCGAAGATATTGCGGCCAATCGCCTCGGACTGCCCGCGCTCTTCGGCATCAATGCCGGGGTAGGCGCCCGGTGTGTCCACAAAGGTGAACACCGGCAGCTTGAATTTTTCGGCCGTTTTCATGAGGCGCAGCGCCTTGCGGTAGCCTTCTGGCTTGCTCATGCCAAAGTTGCGCAGGCCACGCTCCTTGGTGTCACGCCCCTTTTGCTGGCCCAGCACCATGCACGGCGTGCCGTTGAAGCGCGCCAGGCCGCCCACGATGCTCAAGTCATCTGCGAAATGCCGGTCGCCATGCAGTTCCACAAAATGCGTGAAGATGTCATGGATGTAGTCCAGCGTGTAGGGCCGCTCTGTGTGGCGCGCGATCTTGGTGATCTGCCACGGCGTCAAATCACTGTAGATGTCTTTGGTGAGCTGCTGGCTCTTCTTCGCCAACTGGTCAATCTCGGCAGAAATGTCCACCGCCGACTCAGTCTGCACATAGCGCAACTCTTCAATTTTTGTCTCCAGTTCGGCAATCGGCTGCTCGAAATCGAGAAATGTTTTTTTAGCCATGCAAGTTCCTAAATGGTTTGGGACAGGGCTTTTGCACTTGGTGCGGCGGCGGTCTGTCAACCTCCAACATCCCGCGTCCAGTTGGGGACAGAGCTTGCCCACTTCGTGTGGCGGCGGTCTGTCCCACAAATTATCAGGAAATCAGTATTCAACTGGCAACGGGTCCAACGAACGCCAAATATACCAAGTTGCGACGCTGCAATACGGTGCCCAGGCCGCAGCCACCTCGCGCGCATCGCTGCGGCTCACCGCTTCACCTGAAAAATAGCTTTTGCTGATGCCATTGATCAGGCCGATGTCATCCAGCGGCAGGACATTGGGGCGCATCAGGTGGAAGATCAAAAACATCTCGGCGGTCCAGCGGCCAATGCCGCGAATGCCCACCAGTTCGGTGATGATGTCCTCATCTTCCATGGCGCTCCACGCGTCCACCTGCACGGCACAGCTGTCAAAGTGCAGGGCCAGGTCCACCAGGTACTCGACCTTGCGCGCGCTCAAACCTGCCGAGCGCATGTCGTCTACCTTGACCTTGAGCACATGGGCCGGGGCCATCTTGCGCGGCAGCAAGGCAAACCGGTCCCACACCGTCTGCGCCGCCTTGACCGATATTTGCTGGCCCACAATACTGCGCGCCAGGGTGACGAACGCATCGCCGCGGGTTTGCAGGCAGGCATCGCCAAATTGCGGAATCAGCCGTTTCATGACCCGGTCTTTTTTGATCAGGTGCTTGCAGGCGTCCTGCCAGTAGTCGGGGGGCAAAACCACAGACACTATATTTTTTGTAGCTGACATTGCACTATACGCTAGGGCTAGAAGCCGATTTCTTATACAAAACAGTCATTTCGCTTCCCACGTGGTGCCTGCGGGTGAGTCTTTCAGCACGATACCCTGGCCCAGCAGTTCCTGGCGGATGCGGTCGGCCTCAGCAAAGTTTTTGGCGGCTTTGGCGACGGAACGCCGGGCGATCAACTGTTCGATGCTGTCAGTGCTTAAAACGACGCGTAAAGTCGCGGTCGCTGTAACAGAGGTGGTCGCTGCCCCAGCCAGGCCGACTGCGACGTTCACGGGCTCAACCCGCTCCTTCAGCCAGCCCGCATTTTGAAGAATGCCAAGGCATCCACCCAGGCTTTTGAGCAACCCGGCCAATTCTGCGGACCGAGTCTTGTTGACTTCTGTCGCCAGTTCAAACAGCACCGCCACCGCTCCGGGCGTGCCAAAGTCGTCGTCCATCGCAGCCTTGAACCGCGCGGCAAACGGGTTGAGCCAATCGATCGCAGCGTCAATGGGCTGTATCAGGCTCAGGGCGGTGTACAGCCGCTTCAGTGCGCTTTCGGCGTCGTCAAGATGAACGTCGCTGTAGTTCAAGTCGGTGCGGTAGTGCGCGCGCACCAGGAAAAACCGCACGGTCTCAGGTTTGTACTTGGCCAGCACCTCGCGAATGGTGAAAAAATTGCCCAGGCTTTTGGACATCTTCTCGTTGTCCATCTGCACCATGCCGTTGTGCATCCAGAACATCGCCAGCGGCTTGCCACTGGCACCCTCGCTTTGCGCAATCTCGTTCTCATGGTGGGGGAACTGAAGGTCCACGCCACCGCCGTGGATGTCAAATGTTTCGCCCAAAGTCGCGCTGCACATGGCCGAGCATTCAATGTGCCAGCCGGGGCGGCCACGGCCGTAATCCTGGTCACCATCACGGCCATCCCACTTGGCGTCTTCGGGCTCAGAGGCCTTGGCGGCTTTCCACAAAACAAAATCCAGCGGATCGCCCTTGTCGTCCTGCACCGCCACGCGTTCGCCCGCGCGCAATTCGTCAAGCGACTTGCCCGACAGCCTGCCGTAGCCGGCGAACTTGCGCACCGCAAAGTTCACATCGCCGCTGGGCGCCCGGTAGGCCAGGCCCTTGGCCTCCAGCCGGTTGATCAGGTGCAGCATCTGCGGCACGTACTCGGTGGCGCGCGGCTCCAGCGTGGGTTGCTCGATGCCCAGCCGGCCGATGTCGGTGCGCATCACGGCAATCATTTCGTCGGTGAGCGCGCGGATGGTGATGTTGCGCTCTAGCGCCCGCTTGATGATCTTGTCGTCAATGTCGGTGATGTTGCGCACGTAGGTGACGCGGTAGCCACTGGCTTTGAGCCAGCGCTGCACCACGTCAAACGCCATCGCCATGCGGGCGTGGCCGATGTGGCACAGGTCATAAATCGTCATGCCGCAAACGTACATGCGCACATGGCCGGGCTCGATCGGGGAAAACTCTTGCAGGGCACGCGACAGCGTGTTGTAGATGCGCAAACTCATGGGGCTGTCAGTAGGAAGCTATCGGGTGGGGATCACTTGGGTAACACCGGCAGGGGGAGGGGCGACACCACCCCTCGGATACAATTCAGCCCAGTATAAATGGCCCACGCTGCGGCTTCCCCTCAATCATAATTCGAACGTTCCATGAAGCATAAACGTCTCCCCAACCCACGCCTCATTTCCGGTGCCATGTCTGGTGTCCTGTCTTGCCTTGTGCTCGCATTGGCATTTGTAGCGTTGCCTGCCCACGCCGATGACTACGGCGACGTCAGCAAACTCATGCGCTCCGGCAAGCTGGCAGAGGCCATGGCCCGGGCCGAGTCGTACCTGACAACCAACCCGCGCGACCCGCAGATGCGCTTTCTCAAAGGCGTCATCCAGCGGGATTCGGGCAAGCAGACCGAGGCAATCGTCACTTTTGCCAAACTGTCTGAAGATTACCCCGAACTGCCTGAGCCCTACAACAATCTGGCCGTCCTGTATGCGGGCCAGAGCCAGTTTGACAAGGCCCGCGCCGCGCTGGAAATGGCCATCCGCACCAACCCCAGCTACGCCACCGCCCACGAAAACCTGGGCGACGTTTACGCCAAGCTGGCCAGCCAGGCCTACAACAAGGCGCTGCAGCTTGACAGCGCCAACGCTGCGGTACCACCAAAGCTGGCCCTGATCCGGGAGCTTTTCAATCCCACAGTCAGGGGCCAACGCGTTGGCAGTGCGCCTGCTGCGGCCAGCGCCCTTGCACCAGCGGTGGTTGCGGTGGCACCGGCTGCCGTGGCACCTGCGGTCCCGGTGACACCCCCCATTTCGGCACTTCCAGCGCCGCCGGTGAAGACGCCAGCCACGGCCCCAAGCACCGCTGCCGCACCAACGTCGGCTGCGCCAGCCACCCCGCCCACCTCGACCACCCCGCCCACGCTTCCTGCACCCGCCGCTGCTGGCGACGGTTCGGCCAAAGATGCTGAAGCGGCAGTGCGCGCTTGGGCTGGTGCGTGGTCGGCAAAAGACATGTCCGGCTACCTGGCGGCTTATGGCAAGGATTTCGACCCGCCCGGCAACCAGTCCCGCCCTGCGTGGGAAGTAGAACGGCGCACGCGCATCACCGGCAAATCAAGCATCAGCGTCAAGCTTGAGAATTTGACGGTGTCGGTCACAGGCGCCAAAGCAGTTGTCAAGTTTCGCCAGGACTACAAGGCGTCTGGTTTGTCTGTGTCAAGCCGCAAAACTCTGGACTTGGTGAAAACTGGAAACAAATGGCTGATCGCCAAGGAAACGTCTGGCGGTTGATGGCGGCGGTATCTGCCATGGCTGGCGCAGGGTCGCCAGGCACGGGGGCAGCGGGCGCCCTTCCAAAATCTTCTGGATCTGCTGGATTTTTGTCTCGAGTTTCTATGCTCAGGTCCTCATGACAGGGAAGTTCTTTGCCCCGCTTTTTGTGGCAGCGGCGCTGCTGGCCACGGCATCGACCGGCGCCGAGGCGGGCGGGCGCAAGGCAAGGGTTGCGCCCGCCCCAGAGAAAACTGCCGACGCCCGCGCGACCGCAGAAGTCCGTCTCATCGAAATCTACAAGCTGGTCGCTGCGGAAAAAAGCCGTGAAGCGCTGTCCAAGGCAACCAGCCTGGTGGCCGACCATCCCAATTTTCAGCTGGCGCAACTCGTATACGGTGATTTGCTAAAGGCCCGGGGGCAACCTTTGCGCACTCTGGGCGATGTCCCGCACGAGATGCAAAAGGCCGGGGCACCCATCCTGGCGGAGTTGCGTGACGAGTCGCGCCTGCGGCTCAAGGCGCTGCGCGAGCGCCCGCCGGCTGGCAGCATCCCGTCACAGTTTCTGGCACTGTCACCGCGCAACAAACATGCGATTGCCGTGGATGCGTCGCGCTCCCGCCTGTACCTGTTTGAGAACACCGCCGCCGGGCTGGCGCTGGTGGCTGACTACTACATTTCCGTCGGCAAATCGGGCACGGAAAAATCCAGCGAGGGAGACTCCCGCACGCCTTTGGGGATTTACTTCATCACCAGCAACCTCAGCCGCAAGTCGCTCAAGGACTTTTACGGCTCAGGCGCGCTGCCCATCAATTACCCGAACATGCTGGACAGCAAGCGAGGCAAGACCGGCAGCGGCATCTGGCTGCACGGCACGCCGCCGAACCAGTTCTCGCGCCCGCCATTGTCAACCGATGGCTGCGTGGTGCTGGCCAACCCTGACCTTGACCACATCATCCGCACGGTCGAGATCCGCACCACGCCGGTTGTCATCTCAACCCAATTGCAATGGGTTGCCCCCACCAGCGCCCGGGCGCAAGGCAAGCCGTTTGAAGACGCGCTGAACGCGTGGCACAACGCCAAAGCCAGCGGCAACATGGACCGGTTGCTGAGTTTTTACACCGCCGATTTCAGCAGCTACGGCAAGACCCTGAGCCAGTGGACACCCACTCTGCGCGGCGAGGTTAAAAAGTTCCAGGGCCGCGTGGTGGCGCTCAAGGACGTATCCTTGCTGCGCTGGACCGACTCGGCAGACACCATGGTGGTCACGTTTGGCGAGGTGGCCGAAGGCACCCGCATCGGGCAGACCAAACGCCAGTACTGGATTCGCGAAGGCAACCAGTGGAAAATATTTTTTGAAGGAGTGGTTTGATGAATCGCAGGTATTTTGGCAGCTTGGCCCCCGCCCTTGCTTCGTTGTTAGCTATTTTTTCAGTAGTAAATCCGGCCTGGGGCCAATCTGCGCCTCAAGTGAAATTTGCCACGTCCGCAGGCGATTTTGTGGTCGAGGTCTACCCCGACAAGGCCCCAAAGACGGTTGAAAATTTTCTGCAGTACGTCAAGGACAGGCACTACGACGGCACCATTTTCCACCGTGTGATTGAAAGCTTCATGGTGCAAGGCGGCGGGTTCGATGCCAAATTTTTCGAGAAAAAGGGCCGTGCACCCGTCGCGCACGAGGGCCGCGAGGCACTGGAGAAGGGCGGCCCGCGCAACGTGGTGGGCACGCTGGCCATGGCCCGCACCAATGACCCCAATTCAGCCACCGCGCAATTCTTCATCAACGTGAAAGACAACGCATTTCTGGACCCTACGCTGATCCCGCCGGGCGACCCGGTGCCCAAGTTTGAGTACCAGGGCCGCGTGTATGAAAACACGCCGCGTGCCAACTTGGTTAACGCGCCCCAGCTATTTGGCTACACCGTGTTTGGCAAGGTCATCAGCGGCATGGAGGTTGTCAACAAGATCA
>JAYVNK010000450.1:0-3276 GCA_043758475.1 Comamonadaceae bacterium
CTCAGCCATGGACGAGGTTTTGCCCCGCCTGCATGAATGCACGATCAAGCCGACCTACCCCGGCTCCATCAGCCACGGCAACTTTGACGCGGTGCTGGGGCGCAATTTGAGCGAGCGCGAGCTTGACGAATGGGCTGGACGCATCGCACTGCACAGCGACGACCACACCATTCAGGCCTATCTGCCGCTGTCGCAAATGCCGACGTGGCGCCCTGATGAAATTGGCACCGATTCCAGCGAAGGCGAGACCGCTCAAACACACGCAATGTCACCACGGCTGGCGATGCGCTCGGTCATGTTGCGCGTGTTTGCAGTGTCTGATGGCCCTCAGTCCTGGCGCGTGCTGCCCGGTGGCCTCGCCCGCGTGGCCGGCACGACTGCCGACATTGCCACCATGCAGCGAGGCGGCAGCAGTGCCGACGTGTGGGTGATGACCACCGATGCAGTCGACAAAACCAGCCTCCTGCCGCCTGCCCTGGACCCCGGCACCGTGTCGCAGCGCAAGCGGCTGGTCACCAGCCGCGCTGGCGAAAACCTGTTCTGGCTGGGCCGCTATACCGAGCGCACGGAGAACATCATTGGCCTGGCGCGGCTCACCCTGGAGTGCCTGCACGGTGAAGACCAATCCTCGCAACCGCTGCTCAACTGGCTTTCAAAAATGGCAACCGTCAACACGCTGGTGCTGCCGGGCGTGCCAGCCGCCACCCAGGCACGGCGCGTGTTTGAGCGCTCGCTGATTGCCAGCCTGGGCAGCGCCGAGCTTGCCACCAGCGTGGGCTACAGCCTGCGCGCGGTGCGCCTGGCGGGCGCCAGCGTGCGCGAGCGCCTGTCGCAGGAGCATTGGCACCTGATCGTGCGCGCAGAGGACAACCTGACCAGCAGTTGCGCCCAGTTCATTAAAGCCGGGGAGTACTCGCCGCTGGAGGCTCTGCGCGTGCTGAAAGTGACCAGCGACTACATGGCCGCCATCACCGGCGCGCAAACTGACCGCATGACGCGTGACGATGGCTGGCGGCTGCTGAGCATTGGCCGGCACATTGAGCGCCTGAGCTTTCTGGCGAGGTCGCTGGCCAGCGGGTTCAAGACCGGTTCAGTCCTCAGCGAGGGGGGCTTTGAAGCCATGATTTCCCTGTTTGACAGCACCATTTCCTTCCACGCCCAGTACCAGCAAAGCCGTGATGTGGCCGCGCTCCTGGACATGCTGGTGCTGGACCGCGACAACCCACGCTCGTTGGGCTGGGTGGCGCAAACCCTGCGGGGGCGCCTGGCCAAACTGGCAGGCAGCGCGCCTGGGGAGCTGGGCGAGCTGTCTCTCAAAGTGCCCGCCCCGGCGACTTGGGGGCTGGCGCAGCTATGCCAGACCGATGCCGATGGGCGCTATGCCTTGCTCTGCGACCTGCTGCTGCAATGCAGCGACAGCGCTTACGACCTGTCAGAAGAAGTCGGTGCCATCTACTTCACGCATTCAGACGAGGGCAAGCACAGTGTGGGGGTGTAGATGCTGCTGCAGGTAACCCACGAGACGCGCTACGACTACGTGCCCGCCGTCGAGGTGGCGCAGCACATGAGCCATCTGCAGCCGCTCACTACGGCCACGCAGACGCTGCTGTCGCACTCGCTGCAAATTGCGCCCGAGCCCGCCCAGCAAATCCGCACGCAGGACATTTATGGCAACACCCGCTGCTTTTTCTCAATGCAATCGGCGCATTCACAACTGCAGGTGGTGGCGCGCAGCCAGGTTGCCACCAGCGCGCGCGCCCTGCCCGCCAGCGCAGTGCCCTGGGAGCAGGTGCGGGAGCGGTTCCGCTATGCCGCAGGCGGTGCCTATGACCCGGCGGCAGAGTTCCTGTTTGCGTCGCCCCATGTGCCGCGCCATGCCGACTTTGCAGCCTTTGCGCGGCCCAGCTTCCCGGCAGGCACACCTTTGCTGCTGGCCGCCCGCGACCTGATGCGGCGCATCCACACCGAGTTCACGTACGAATCCGAGAGCACCGAGGTCAACACCCCGGCGCTTGAGGCACTGGCGCAGCGCAAGGGCGTGTGCCAGGACTTTGCCCACATCATGATTGCCTGCCTGCGGGCGCTTGGCTTGCCCGCGCGCTACGTGAGCGGCTATCTGCTGACCGAGCCACCGCCTGGCGTGGCGCGGCTGATTGGCAGCGATGCATCGCATGCCTGGGCGTCGGTCTGCCTTCCTGATTTTCCGCAGGGCGCACGCTGGTGTGACTTTGACCCCACCAACAACACCTGCGGCTGGGGTGCGCCATCAGACGGCTACATCACCCTGGCCATTGGCCGCGATTACACCGATGTGTCGCCGATACGCGGCGTGATTCATGGCGGCGCCAACCACACGCTGCATGTGGGAGTGACGGTGGAGCCGGTGGACGGGGCTGGCGCGTTTCAAAGCCAGACGCAAAGCCAGGGTCAGGGCCAGGGTCAGGGTCAAAGCCAGTCTCAAGCCCTGTTCCAGAGCCAGAATCCGAGCCAGTACAACTGACGCTATTAATTGTATAGCTACTTATGCACACTGGACGGGGGCTAGAGGCCAATTTTATGCCTAAATCAAGGCAAAATGGCTAAAAAATGTCGCTGAAACCACTTTTAACTTCAAGGAAACCAACACCATGCCAGCGTATGACTTTGACCTGTTCGTAGTGGGTGGCGGCAGCGGTGGCGTGCGGGCGGCGCGCATGGCGGCGCAGCGTGGCGTGCGCGTCGCGCTGGCCGAAGCCGGTGGCACCGATGGGCTGGGCGGCACCTGCGTCAACGTAGGCTGCATCCCCAAAAAGCTGTACTCCTATGCCGCGCACTTCAGCGAGGCGTTTGAAGAATCGCACGGCTTTGGCTGGGAGGGCGCAGCGCCCAAGCTGAACTGGACCACGCTCAAAGCCAACCGCAAAAATGAAATCTCCCGCCTCAACGGCATTTACCTGCAGTTGCTCACCAACACTGGCGTGAAGGTCATCAACGGCTTTGCCACGCTTCTGGATGCCAACACTGTGTCGGTGAACGGCCAGGCGCACCGCGCCAAACACATTCTCATCGCCACTGGCGGCACGCCGCATGTGCCTCACATGCACGGGCGCGAGCTGGTTCTCACCTCCAACGACATGTTTGACCTGGAGCCGTTTCCAGCGCGCCTGCTGGTGGTGGGCGGCGGCTACATTGCCTGCGAATTTGCGTCCATCTTCAACGGCCTGGGCTCCAGGGTGACGCAGCTGTACCGGGGTACGCAAGTGCTGCGCGGGTTCGACGATGAAGTGCGCCACTTCA
>JAYVNK010000451.1:0-3274 GCA_043758475.1 Comamonadaceae bacterium
CCACTGCATAATT
The DNA here is from genome assembly GCA_043758475.1 of Comamonadaceae bacterium. Lineage (GTDB taxonomy): Bacteria > Pseudomonadota > Gammaproteobacteria > Burkholderiales > Burkholderiaceae_C > JANYCG01. The sequence goes on from JAYVNK010000451.1 coordinate 14, forward strand.
AGAGCATGCGACTACTCCACACCATGTTGCGCGTTGGCAACCTTCAACGCTCGATCGATTTTTACACCCAGGTTCTGGGCATGAAACTGCTGCGCACCTCCGAGAACACAGCCTACAAATACTCATTGGCGTTCCTGGGCTACGGCAGCAACCCCGACCACGCCGAGCTGGAACTCACCTACAACCACGGTGTTGACAGCTACGACCTGGGCACCGCTTACGGCCACATTGCGCTGGGTGTGCCAGATGCCTACGCAGCCTGCGAAAAAATCAAGACCAGCGGTGGCAACGTCACGCGGGAAGCCGGAGCGGTGATGGGCGGCACGACGGTGATTGCCTTTGTCACCGACCCGGATGGCTACAAAATTGAGCTGATCCAGCGGGCGGAAAGTGCCTCGGGCGCGGGATTGCGCTAGCCGCACAGCTACTGCAGCTGTTCGCCCCACCAGACCGGCAGCAGCGCTTGCACCTCGGCCCGCGCAAACCGGTCGTCCATCAAAAACACCACGCCCGTATCCTGCGGCGTGCGAATCACCCGGCCAGCGGCTTGCACCACTTTTTGAATGCCTGGAAACAGATAGGTGTAGTCGTAACCTTGCCCCAGGCAGGCCTGCATGCGCTGGCGGATTTGCTCGTTCACCGGGTTGACCTGCGGCATGCCCAGCGTGGCGATGAACGCGCCAATCAGGCGCGTACCCGGCAGGTCAATGCCTTCGCCAAATGCGCCACCCAGCACCGCAAAGCCAATGCCCTGGCTTTGCGGCGTGAACCGGGCCAGAAACGCATCACGCACCGCCTCGTCCATGCGCCGGGCCTGCAACCACACGGGTATGCGCGGATGCAAAGCGGTCAATGCGTCGGCCGCCTGGGCCAAATAGTCAAAGCTGCTGAAAAACGCCAGGTAGTTGCCGGGCATCTTCGCAAACTGGCCTGCCATCACCGCCACCAGGCTGTTCAGTGATTGCGCGCGGTCGCGGTAGCGCGTGGAGATGTGGCGCGACACATGCACCTGAAGTTGCTGCGCGCTGAACGCCGATGGCACATCGACCCAGGCGGTGCTGTCAGGCAGGCCCAGCATATCCTGCAGGTACTGCGGCGGGCTCAGGGTGGCAGAGAACAGCGTGGCCGAGTGAGAGGCCCGCCAGCGCTCTTTCAGCAGCGGCGCGGGCACGACGTTACGAAGGCACAGCACAGAGTTTTTGCTGTCGGGTCTTGACACGTCAAAAATCGAGTGCACACCATGCAACTCAGCCAGCCGCAGAAAAAACAGCGCATCGAAAAAGAAGTTTTGCAAAACGGCATCCGCGTTGGCCGCGCCGGCAAGCCGGGTCGGGCTCTCGGCAAAAAAATCTGCCATGTCAGCCGTCAATTTTTTCAAGGCCTGCAGCAGCTTGTCGGGCAATTTTTCGTGAACGGTGTAGCTTGGCGCACGGCCAATCGCTGTCTCGCTGGGTGGATGGTGGACGGTATCGGCATCGGCATCGGCACCGGGATTCTTGACTTTTTCTTTCAGCAGCGCATTCCAGGCCCGGAGCACCCGGTCGAGCGCGGGTTTGAGAAGTGCCGGCGCATCACGGAGCACGCGCTTGAGGTGGCCCTGATCCAGCTCGCCCGTGTACATCTGGCGCCCCCGCGCAACCAGGTTGTGCGCCTCGTCCACCAGCACGCTCACGCGCCAGTTTTCAGCCACCGTCAGGCCGTAAAGGATGGCGTTCAGGTCAAAGAAGTGGTTGTAGTCACCCACCACCACATCGCTCCAGCGCAGCATCTCCTGGCCGAGGTAATAGGGGCACACGGCGTGCTGCATGGCCAGTGCGCGCACGGCTTGCCGGTCTAGTTGCCCTGGCGATCCCGGTGACCCAGTCTGCACAGCCGCCAGGCGCGCAAGCGGCAAGCGGTCATAAAACCCTTTGGCCAACGGGCAAGAATCGCCGTGGCAGGCTTTGTCGGGATGTTCACAGGCTTTCTCCTTGGCCACCAGTTCCAGCACGCGCAGCGGCAGATGTGGTGCAGGTGATGCAGGTGACGCGCCCCGCTCGCCTCGGTTGCAGTCACCGCTATAGTAAACATCCTTGAGGCGTTGCAGTGCATCCAGCGCAAGCTGGCGGCCTGGCGTTTTCGCGGTCAGAAAAAACACTTTGTCCAGCCGCTGCCCCGGCACCGCCTTGAGCGTGGGGAACAGTACACCCATGGTCTTGCCAATGCCTGTGGGGGCTTGGGACAACAGGCAACGGGCTGACACGTTGGCCTTGTAGACCGCTTCGGCCAGCACGCGTTGCCCCACGCGGAATTCGGGGTGGGGAAATTGCAGTGCGGCCAGGGCGGCATTGCGGGACTGGCGATGGACGGCTTCCAATTCAGCCCAGTGCAAATAGCGCTCACACAGCGCCTCAAAAAACGCTCGCAAAGACGCTGCGTCATGCTGCTCCGTGAGCACGGTTTCGCGCTGGCTGGCAATATCGAAATACACCAGCGCGACTTCCATGCGGGTCAACCCCAGTTGCTGGCACATCAGCCAGGCGTACACCTTCGCCTGTGCCCAATGGAGCTGGCGATGGTTGTCAGGAAGTTTTTCGATGCTGCCGCGGTGGGTTTTGATCTCTTCGAGCCGTTGCTGCTTCGGGTCGTAGCCATCGGCCCGCCCGCGCACGTGCAGGTGCCTGTAACTGCCGCTGACGGCTACTTCCTTCTGATAGCGCGAATCGCGGCGCGATGTGACCTCGGCATGGCCCGCCATGCCCTGCTGAGCGGTGGGCGACGGTGTGAAACGCAGGTCAAGATCACCCGTCTTGGCAGTGAACTCGCACAGCGTGCGCACGGCCACGGTGGTTGACTCTGGCATAAGCCAAACTATACTGTACAAATATGCAGGCATCCTTCCAGCACCCATGCCCGGCAACCTGACTGTCGCCTCGCCCAACCTGCACCGCAGGCACCACCAGCGCCTGCGCGAGGTCTACCGCTCCAGCGGCTGGCCGTGCCAGGACATGCTGGAGGTGGAGCTGCTGGCCAGCGGCCTGCTGGAGCGGCGTATCGACACCGATGGCCGCGAGACGCTGCGTGTGACCGACGCCGGCCTGGTGCAACTGGCGCAAGCCCATGCCGGCAACACGACCAGCGCTTCATGCGCCGAGCGCGCCGCCAAAGGCCAGCCGATTGCGCAGCCCGACGAGATTCCGCCCGAGTGCGGCGTGATGCTGTCAGAAAGCGATCAAGGCGGGGGCCTGGTGATTGCGCGGCCCGCGCCGCGCAAACCGATGG
>JAYVNK010000452.1:0-3273 GCA_043758475.1 Comamonadaceae bacterium
TTGACGGAAATGGCATGCAGGCGCAGTCCCGACCACAGCGGCACATCGATCGGGGCAGGCTGGCCATAGGCGTCACGCCCGGCCGCTTCAAACAGCATCTCGTAAGGCATCGCAAACAGTTCACTGCAATGCAGGGGGGGCGGAGCAGTCTGGCTAGCTGCGCCGGCCTGGCTGGCGGCGTTGGTAGGGTTAAGTGGGGCGATCAATGCCCGCGCAACCTGGTTTGCGCCGGTGACCCAGCCGTCGGCGTCCAGGCACACCAGGCCATCGGTCTCATCGCCCAAAGTGCGGCCAGGCCAGTTCAGGCGTACCAGCAGACTGTGCGGGCGTTCCATGGTCAGCGCGTTTTCTATGCTGCGGGCCGACTGGGCGACCAGGTGCTTGAGTTCGGGGCGCTCCTCGGCCTCAACGCCCGTCAAATCAAGCATGCCCACGCATTGGCCATCTGGCCCGAACAGGGGCGCGCCAGCGCAGCTATAGGCTCCGTTGCCCGCGTAAAAATGCTCGCCTCGGTGCAGCCATACGGGCCGCAATTCGGTCAGGGCTGCGCCAATGGCCGACGTGCCAACCGCCCGCTCGGACAGGTCAACTCCAACGCGCGCAATGGTGTTGGCGCGCGGATCGGTGCGGTCCACATGGCCGTCCACATCCACAACCACGCCCTGGGAGTTGGTCAGAATAGCAAAGTAACGGGTATTGGCAATGGCATGCCCCAGCTTTTTGAGGGCCGGGCGCGCGGCCATCAGCAGCGTGTGGTTGGCTTCTTCAATGCGGTTCAGCGCCTGGGCCGGAATCACGTCGAAAGTGACCGCCTTGTCGGGGTGCTGGCCGTCGGCCAGGCAGCGCAGCCACGAGCGCGTAATCCATGTCTCAGCCATTGTGCCAACGGCTGGCTGGCCCTCGTACAGCACGGCTTGGCGCGCCAGGGCGATTTGCCGCAAGCGTTGATCTGGAGAGCGTGCCAGGGTTTGGTGCATGGCGCACTTTAACGGTTTTGGTGCACGCATGGAAGCCCAATGCACAGAATGTGACATTTTGAGAATTTAACTCGCCGTTGGCCGTTCGCCTAGGGTTTTTCCTAGGGTTTTGATGGGGCAACGCTTCAATAATTTGGCTGTCCAGTCACCCACCCACAGATGGAGAAAACTTCTATGCAGGTTCAGTTCAAAGTCAACGGCAAATCCAGCAGCCTTGACCTCGCCCCCAACACGCTCTTGGTGCAAGCCCTGCGTGAAAACCTCCACCTCACCGGCACCCATGTGGGCTGCGACACGGCCCAGTGCGGCGCTTGCACCGTCATCATGAACGGGCGTGCCGTCAAGTCGTGCAATATCCTGGCTGCACAGGCGATTGGTGCCGAGATCACGACCATTGAAGGACTGGCCAAAGCCGACGGCACCATGCACCCGATGCAGGCCGCTTTCAAGGAATGCCATGGCCTGCAATGCGGCTTTTGCACCACCGGTATGGTAATGAGCGCGGTGGACCTGTGCACGCACCACCCCAAGGCGTCCGAGGGTGAAATCCGCGAGTTGCTGGAAGGCAACTTGTGCCGCTGCACCGGCTACCAAAACATTGTCAAGGCCGTGCAACTGGGCGCTGTGGGAATGGCTGCCTGAACGCCTGCCGGGCTGAGTTAGTTTCACGGTCATTCCATCCCGAATCAACCCCCATCGTCTTTGGAGAATTTACATGGGCGCACCCGATTTTGCCAACCTGCCACACATTGGCGCTGCCATCCGCCGCAAGGAAGACTATCGCTTTTTGACCGGCGCAGGCAATTACACCGACGACATTGTCCAGGCCAACCAGGCGTTTGCGGTGTTTGTGCGCAGCCCGCATGCGCATGCCAACGTCAAAAGCATTGACCTGGCCAAAGCCAAAGCCATGCCCGGCGTCGTGGAAATTTTCACCGGCAAGGACATCGACGGAAAAATGGGCGGCTTGCCGTGCGGTTGGCTCATCACCAGCACCGACGGCTCCCCCATGAAAGAGCCGCCGCACCCCATCCTCGCTATCGGCAAGGTGCGCTACGTGGGCGACCAGGTGGCGATGGTGATTGCCGAGACGCTGGAGCAGGCCAAAAACGCCGCTGAAGCGGTAGAGGTTGATTACGACGTGCTGACCGCCATCGTCGATGTGCGCGACGCCCCCAAAGGCGCAGCGCTGCATGAGGCATCGCCCGACAACCATTGCTACAAATGGGCGATTGGCGACAAAGGCAACGTGGACGCTGCCTTTGCCAATGCTGCGCACATCACCAAGCTTGATCTGGTCAACAACCGCCTCGTGCCCAACGCCATGGAGCCGCGCGCGGCGATCGGCATGTACAGTCGCGCCACCGAGGAATACACGCTGTACGTGGCCAACCAGAACCCGCACGTTGAGCGGCTGCTGATGACGGCCTTTGTGCTGGGACTGCCCGAGCACAAGGTGCGCGTGATTGCGCCTGATGTAGGCGGCGGCTTTGGCTCCAAAATCTTCTTGTACGCTGAAGACGTGGCGCTAACGTGGGCGGCCAAGCAGGTCAACCGAAGCATCAAGTGGACTTGTGAGCGCGCCGAGTCTTTTCTGACCGATGCCCATGGCCGCGACCATGTAAGCCACGCCGAAATGGCGATGGACAAGGACGGCAAGTTTCTGGCCATGCGCGTGCACACCGACGCGAACATGGGCGCTTACCTGTCCACCTTTGCGCCCGCCGTGCCCACCATCTTGTACGCCACGCTGCTGGCCGGCCAATACACCTGCCCGCAGATTTACGTGGAGGTGGACGCCTGGTTTACCAACACCGCGCCAGTCGATGCATACCGGGGCGCTGGCCGACCCGAGGCAACCTATCTGCTGGAGCGCCTGGTCAGCCGCTGTGGCTGGGACTTGGGCCTGGGGCAGGACGAAATCCGCAAACGCAACTTCATCACCAGCTGGCCGTACCAGACGCCGGTGGCCTTGCAGTACGACGTGGGCGACTACCACGGCTGCATGACGAAGGCGCAAAGCCTGGGTGACACGGCAGGGTTTGAGATGCGCAAAACCGCCAGCGCCGCCAAAGGCCTGCTGCGCGGCGTGGGCTATTCCAGCTACATCGAAGCCTGCGGCATTGCCCCCAGCAACATCGCAGGTGCTTTGGGTGCAAGGGCCGGCCTGTTCGAGTGCGGCGAGATCCGGGTTCATCCGACCGGCAGCGTCACGGTCTTTACTGGTTCGCATAGCCACGGACAGGGCCACGAGACCACGTTCGCGCAGGTTGTCGCCGCGCGGCTGGGGATCGCG
>JAYVNK010000453.1:0-3272 GCA_043758475.1 Comamonadaceae bacterium
GGGCCCCAATGCCGGGGCCAGCACCACCACCATGCCAAACAGACCCATGGCACGGCCTTGCTCGTGCGGCTCGAACGCGCGCAGGATGATGATGGCCGGAATCGGCTGCACCACGCCTGCGGCCAGCCCTTCGACCACGCGCGCCAGCAGCACCACATCGAAATTGTTGGACATCCCGCCCACGATGCCGCCGGTCAGCAGCAGCCACATGGTTGCTGCATAAGTGCTGCGGTAACCATAGCGGTTGAGCAGCCAGGGGGTGGTCAGCATCGACACGGTCATCGCCACCATGAAGCCCGACGAGACCCACTGCGCGCGCTCCTGCCCCAGCGTGAAATGCAGGCTCATGTCGGGAATGGCCACATTGATGATGGTGGACGACATGATGGACGCCATGGTGCCCGTCATCACGGCCACCAGCAGCATCCAGCGGTAGCGCGGGCCGTAATGCGCCCGCAGCTCGGCGATAGTGGTCGGGCGCGTCAGGGCCGCGGCTCCGACCACAACTTGCCGCCAGTGGCCCAGTTCTCGCGCTTGACATCGGTGATCAAGATATCGACCGAGTCGGGCGAGCCGCCCAGCACTTCCACGGTGACGCGTGTGATCTCTTCGACCAGTTTTTTCTTCTGCTCGATGGTGCGGCCTTCGAGCATTTCGATGTGGTAGGTTGGCATAGCGCGCTTTCAGTCTGTTTTGGGGATTAAATCGGGCTATAGCCGCTGTCCTGTGTGCATAGTTAGCTATGTATTACAGAGCATTTGCAACGTGCGGGCTGGCAGCGCAGGTCAGGCAAACACACGCCAGACCCCGGTTGGCGGGCGGAATCTGCGCCAGCACGGCGGGCTCGAACGTCACGCCCGTGCACCAGCAAGGCGGCTGCTTCTGGCCTGTGGTTTTTTCAACTTCCATGGCGCAGCGGTTGGGCTGGCCGCACAGCGGGCACTGCGCCGGGTCCGGCGGCTCAGGGCGGTTGCGGTCTTGCAGGTTCATGGCAACAGCTATTGTGCTGCAAGTGCTGGCGGCGCAAAATGGCCACGGATTCAACCAACATAAGGTCCCTAAAGGAGACGTGATGAGATTTTTGAAAAAAACCGCTGCAGGCACAGCCGTCAAGGCGCTGCTGCTTGTGGGGCTGGCCTCGGCCGGCGCCTTGATGGCCCAAAGCTCGGGCCTGACCCGCACCATGGTCGGCCGGGGCGATGTGTCCGTGCCGGGCCGGGAAGCCGTGGTAGCGCGGGTGGAGGTGGCACCGGGCGGCAAAGCCGGGCGGCACAGCCATCCGGGCGATGAGATCAGCTACGTCATGGAGGGTGAGGGCACGCTGTTGATAGACGGCGAGCCGCCCCGTGCGGTCAAGGCCGGTGAGTCATTCATCATCCCGGTCGGCGTGATCCACGACGCCCATAACAACGGCACAGTGCCGGTCAAGCTGGTGGGTGTTTACGTGGTGGAGAAGGGCAAGCCGCTGGCCACTCCGGCACCTTGACTCGGGACATTGGCTCGGTGCCTCCAGTCTGCGCGTTGAACCTCGCACGCGCCTCTCCCGTGATCAGGCAGTCGCAGCGTGGGTTTCAGTGCGGTTCGTGCCAGCGTTCATGCTGCCGGCAATGCTGTCTGTAGCGCTGTCAGTAGCGCCGTCAGTATTGCGAACTTCCGCTGCAATCTCGTAAGAGCGCAGCCGCGCGGCGTGGTCAAACATCTGCGCGGTGATCATCAGCTCATCTGCGCCCGTGCGCTCGATGAAGGCCTCAAGCGCTTTGCGCACCGTGCCGGGCGAGCCAATGGCGGCGCTGGCCAGCACCTGGTCAAGCATGCTGCGCAAGGGCGGGGCGATCTGGTCAATGTAGCCCTCTACGGGCGGCTGCAGGGGCTTGGGGTTGCCTGTGCGCAGGTTCACAAATGCCTGCTGCATGGAGCTGGCAAGGTAGTGCGCCTGGGCATCGGTATCGGCCGCAAACACGTTGAAGCCCAGCATCACATACGGTTTTGCCAGCCGCTTTGACGGCTTGAAACTGGCGCGGTAAATGGCAATCGCCTGCATCATCTGCTGGGGTGCGAAATGCGAGGCAAACGCATACGGCAGGCCCAAGTGGGCTGCCAGTTGCGCGCCAAACGTGCTGGAACCCAAAATCCACATCGGCACGTTCAAGCCGGTGCCGGGCACGGCGCGCACCGGCTGCTGCGGCGCGTCGGAAAAGTAATCCATCAGCTCCATCACATCTTGCGGAAACTCATCAGAATCGCTGCTCAGGTTGCGCCGCATGGCGCGCGCCGTCGCCTGGTCGGAGCCCGGCGCGCGGCCCAGCCCCAGGTCGATGCGGCCCGGATACAGCGACTCCAGCGTGCCAAACTGCTCGGCAATCACCAGCGGCGAATGGTTGGGCAGCATGATGCCGCCCGCCCCGACGCGAATCGTCTTGGTGGCACCCGCCACGTGGCCTATCAGCACCGCCGTGGCCGCACTGGCAATGCCCGGCATGCCGTGGTGCTCGGCCAGCCAGTAGCGCCGGTAGCCCCAGCCCTCGGCGTGCTGCGCCAGCTCGCGGGTATTGTGAAACGACTGGGCTGCGTTGCTGCCCTGCAGGATGGGGGAAAGGTCGAGAACGGAGAAGGGAATCATGTTGGGTCAGTTTGAGTTGACGAGGCCTAAAACAAGCCATTGACACATGCCGTTAAAAAAAAACCGACCGGCGCCACCGCCTTGGCGCAGCAGCTGCCCCTTGCAGATGGCTGTTGCACGCGCCCATAATGCCAGAGCATGAACCCCGCAAACATCCTGGCTGATCTTTGGCACGTCGGTGGCCTGCCTGCGCAGGCACTGGACCATGCCGTTTTGACCGGGCGCGACCCGGTGTTTCCGTCTTCCTTTGCCGTCGGCACAGCAGCGCAAACCAGCATTGCCGCCGGCGCGCTGGCGGCGTGTGAACTGGGGCATTTACGGGCGCAAGCCCGCCAGCAGGTCGCGGTGGACATGACTCACGCCGCGCTGGAATGCACCGGCTGGTTCAGTCTGGACGGCAAGGTGCCCCCACTCTGGGACAAATTCTCTGGCCTGTACGCCTGTGCCGATGGCTGGGTGCGCATTCACACCAACTTTGCCCACCACCGCGAGGGCGCGCTGCGCCTGATGGGGCTGTCCCCTGACGCCACGACCCGGGCCGACGCAGAGCAGGCCATGCGCGGCTGGCGCGCTGCTGAATTTGAGCAGGCCGCTGCCGACGCTGGCCTGGTGGTGGCCGCCCTGCGCAGCTTCGACGCGTGGGACGCGCACC
>JAYVNK010000454.1:0-3268 GCA_043758475.1 Comamonadaceae bacterium
AAAAGTCCGAAGATTTTGACGCCGCGCTGGCGTCCTGCAAGCGCGAAGCCATCAACAGCTTTGGCGACGACGCGGTGCTGATCGAAAAGTACGTACAGCGCCCCCGGCACATTGAAATCCAGGTGTTTGGCGACACGCACGGCAATTACGTCTACCTGTTTGAGCGCGATTGCTCGGTGCAGCGCAGGCACCAGAAGGTGCTGGAAGAAGCGCCAGCCCCGGGCATGACTGAAGCGATGCGCAGGCAGATGGGCGACGCTGCGGTGGCGGCAGCGCGCGCCGTGAATTACGTCGGCGCAGGGACGGTTGAGTTCATCGTTGAGCAAAAGCCCGATGGCACGATGAATTTTTTCTTCATGGAGATGAACACCAGGCTGCAGGTTGAACATCCGGTCACGGAGGCGATCACCGGGCTGGACCTGGTGGAATGGCAATTGCGCGTGGCCTGCGGCGAAAAACTGCCGCTCGCGCAGGAGCAGCTCAAAATCACCGGCCACGCCATCGAAGCCCGCATCTGCGCCGAAACGCCCGATAAAAACTTCTTGCCCGCCACCGGCACGCTGCATGTTTACGGCTTGCCCGATTGCGTGACGTTTGAAAGAGCGAATTTTGGTGCGGGGGTGCGCGTTGACTCCGGCGTGCGCGCAGGCGACACCATCTCGCCGTATTACGATTCCATGGTCGCCAAACTGATCGTGCACGGCGCCACGCGTGAAGAAGCCCTGGTCCGGATGGACCTAGCGCTGTCGCAGACACACATCGTGGGGCTCAGCACCAACGTGCAGTTTTTGCGCCACGTGGTTGCGAGCCCCTCATTTGCTCAGGCCAACCTGGACACCGCGCTGATCCCGCGCGAGGCAGTTGTGCTGTTCAACCAGGAGAAGGTAGGGCTGGCGATGGCTGCAGCCGGGTTTGTGGCGCACACGTTGCTGCTTGAACGTGCATCGGAGCGTGAATCGGAGCGCAAGGCTGACATGGCGAAGGCGACCAGCGCCAAGGCAGTTTCAGACGGCGGCGGCTGGACCGACCCGTGGGCGCGGCGTGATGGCTGGCGCGCCAGCGGCTTGAGCCAGCGCCGGTTTGAGTTTGAATTTGCGGGTGAGTCGCACACCGCAGTATTGACCTACCTGCACGACGGCGCAACGCAGCTTGCCGTGGGCAACGCGTCTGGCCTGCTGGTTTTTTCCTCCGTGCAAAACGGTGACGGCATCCGTGCAGGCGCGCGCGCCATTGACGTACAGTTCTCAGGCCAGCGCCAGGTGTTAAATTTCTATCAAAATGGGGCTGTAGCCCATGTCTACACTGCACAAGGCGCTACGCAATTAATAGCAATTGACGAACTTTCCCATGCAGGCGACGGTCAGGTGGATGTTGGCCGCCTGACGGCCCCCATGCCTGGCAAGGTGGTGTCATTTTCGGTCAAGGCGGGCGACAAGGTCACACGCGGCCAACCGCTGGCCGTAATGGACGCGATGAAGATGGAGCACACCATTGCAGCACCTGCGGATGGCACCGTGGCGGAGCTGCTGTTTGCGCCGGGCGACCAGGTGGCCGAAGGGGCCGAGCTGCTTCGGCTGGCGGTTTGAAAGCCTGAATTGAAGCACCCGATGCGCATTAGCTTTTGCTGCGCCCAAACCAAAGCCGAGCCGTGGCTTGAAGGCCTGCGCGCGGCGCTGCCAGCTGGCACCGTTGTTGAAGACTGGGTTGCCGGGGCACCGCGCGCGGATTACGCCGTGGTGTGGACGCCGCCGCAGGCTTTTATGGACGAGCAGGCGGCGACCGTCGACGATCAAGATCCAGCCCATGTTCAAGTCCAAGGCTCAAGCCATGGCCAAGTTCAAGTGCCAGGCCAGTCTTCCCCCAGGCTCAAGGCAATTTTCAACATTGGCGCTGGTGTTGACGCGCTGATGAAGCTGAAAATTCCTTCCCATGTGCAGGTGGTGCGCCTGGACGATGCCGGCATGTCGGTGCAGATGGCTGAGTACGTGTGCCACGCGCTGATTCGCCACTTCCGCGAGTTTGACGGCTATGAGGCCGACGTGGCCCAAGGCAAATGGTCTTACCGCAAGCCGCGCAGTCGCGCTGATTTCCCGGTGGGCGTGATGGGGCTGGGCGTGCTGGGCGAGCGCGTGGCCAAAGCGGTGGCACAGTTTGATTTTCCGGTGATGGGCTGGAGCCGCTCGCCCAAAAAGGTGGACGGCGTCCGCTGCTTCGCGGGCGAAGCGCAGTTTGATGACTTCTTGAAGGCATCCAAAGTGCTGGTCTGCCTGCTGCCGCTCACCCCTGCTACGCAGGGCATCATGCGGCTGGACACGCTGGCCAGGCTGCAACCCGGCGGTTACGTGATCAACGTCGCAAGGGGTGCGCATCTGGTGGAAGAAGACCTCATCACGCTGATTGACAGTGGCCACTTGGGCGGCGCTACGCTGGACGTGTTTCGCACCGAGCCGCTGCCTGCCGGCCACCCATTCTGGGCACATGCCAAAATCAGCGTTACACCGCACACGTCGGCCCGCACTCTGCGTGACCAAACCATTGCCCAGATTGCGGGCAAGATCATGGCGTTCGAGCGGGGTGAGGCCATTGCCGGTATGGTTGACGCGGTACGCGGCTACTGATCGCTGGCATTTGAAGTCCACAAAGGACACGAAGGATCTGACTTGAGCTTGCCCAAAAAAGTAAAACTGGTTGATGTTGGCCCGCGCGACGGCCTGCAAAACGAAAAAGAACCGGTGCCCGCCGCTATCAAGATTGAGCTGGTGCACCGCCTGCAAAACGCCGGGCTCAAAGAAATCGAGGTCACCAGCTATGTCAGCCCCAAGTGGGTGCCGCAAATGGATGACAACGCGCAGGTGATGGCAGGCATCACACGCCTGCCCGGCGTGCGTTACTCGGTGCTGACGCCCAACATGCAGGGGCTTGAGGCCGCAATGGCCGCACCACGCGCGCAATGGCCTGATGAAATTGTGGTGTTCGCGTCTGCCAGCGAGGCATTCAGCCATCGCAACATCAACTGCTCCATTGAGGAAAGCGTTGAACGATTCCGTCCCGTGGCCGAGGCGGCACGCGCCAACAACATTTACGTGCGCGGCGCGATTTCATGCACTGTGGGCTGCCCGTTTGAAGGCGAGGTTGCACCCGGGCGCGTGGAAATGGTGGCGCGCCTGCTCAAAGGCATCGGCGTGCAGCACATGGGCGTGGCCGACACCATTGGCGTGGGCACGCCCATCAAGGTGCAGCGCGCCCTGGACGCGGCGCTCAAGCACTA
>JAYVNK010000455.1:0-3266 GCA_043758475.1 Comamonadaceae bacterium
ACTTCCAACTGATAAATTTTGACCTGGTCAGCGCTGCGTCCCAAGCCTGCGACGCCTTGATTGTCGTTGTACTTGATCCGTTCAAGCCCGAAAAGGGCATTGTCGCGGAGCTTATCGCCCAGGCCATCAAGGCAGGCGACTTGCAGACCAAACCTGGCAAGCTCCTTCAGGCCTATCGGCCCGCAGGGTTTGCGTGCACGCGTCTGGTGCTGGCGCATGCAGGTGATGGTTCGGCCAAGCATGTGCGCCAGGCGGTTGGGGCGGCGGTAAGCGCCGTCAAGACACCCGGTGTGAAGCGGGTGGCAATCTGCTTTACTCTACCGGCCAATGCGACGATGGTCCGTTACGCTGTGTCCGCTGTGGCCGACGCGAGCTACGTGTACACCACCACCAAGTCCAAACCAGAGGCGCGAACCATTTTGAGCGTGGCCATTGGCGTAACGGCGCCGGACGGGCTCAAAGCTGCGTTTGATTGCGCCGTGGCGTGCGTGCAGGGTGTAGAGCTGGCAAAAGAGTGGGCCAATCGGCCCGCCAACCATGCAACACCGGTACTGCTGGCCCAGGCGGCGAAGGCGCTGGCCAAGCTGCCAAAGATCAAATGCGAGGTGTTGGGGCAAAGTCAGATCAACAAACTCGGCATGGGCTCTTTTATGGCCGTGGCCCAGGGCTCCAGCGAGCCTCTGCGATTCATCGTGTTGCGCTATGACGGCGCTGCAAAAGCGCAGGCCCCGGTCGTGCTTGTGGGCAAAGGCATCACATTTGACACGGGCGGCATCTCCATCAAGTCCGCGCCGGAGATGGACGAAATGAAATTTGACATGTGTGGCGCCGCCAGCGTGTTGGGCGTGTTTCGCGCCCTGGCGGAGCTCAAACCCGCCATCAACGTCGTAGGTTTGATCCCGGCCTGCGAGAACATGCCCGATGGCCGTGCCATCAAACCGGGCGACGTGGTGACCAGCATGAGCGGCCAGACCATTGAAATCCTCAATACCGATGCCGAAGGCCGCCTGGTGCTGTGTGATGCCCTCACATATGCCGAGCGCTTCAAGCCGCGCGCCGTGATTGACATCGCCACACTCACCGGTGCCTGCGTTGTTGCGCTGGGCGGCGTGCGCAGCGGGTTGTTTTCATCCAGCGATGAACTGGCCACCCAATTGCAAGCGGCGGGTGAGTCATCGCTGGACATGTGCTGGCGCATGCCGCTGGACGACGAGTACGCTGAGGGCCTGAAGACTAATTTTGCCGACGTGGCCAACGTGGCTGGGCGTGCGGGTGGCGCGGTGACCGCCGCCAAGTTTTTGCAGCGCTTTGCAGGCAAATTTCCCTGGGCGCATCTGGACATAGCCGGCACCGCGTGGAAAAGTGGTGCCGCCAAAGGCGCGACCGGGCGACCGGTTGGCTTGCTGATCGATTACTTGCTGGCGCTGCCTGCTGTCACGGCCCCAAGCGCCCGAAATGGTGGCCGCGCCAAAACTGTGCCAGCCGCTTAACCTACCAAGTGACGTGGCCTTATAAGTGACGTTTAACATGACGGAGGTTTCATTTCATTTCAACGCGCCCGACAAAGTGGCGTATGCCTGCCGTTTGCTGCGCAAGGCAGTCAATGGTGGTGCCAAAGTGGTGGTGGCGGGGGAAGCGCAGGTGCTGGGTCGGCTGGATGCTGCGTTGTGGACGTTTTCTCCCCTGGATTTCATACCGCACTGTTTTGACGACGCCAATGTTGGCATGCTTGCGGCATCGCCAGTCGTGCTGGGAGTTTCGCTCTGCAATGGCACGCAGGTGGCGGCAGATGCGGTTCACGGGCAAGTCTTGGTGAACTTGGGCGCGCAGATTCCGGATGGCTTTGAGCGTTTTGAGCGTTTGATTGAAGTGGTCGGCACAGGTGACGAAGACCGGCAGGTTGCGCGGGACCGGTGGAAACATTACGCCAGCCGGGGCTATGCGATGACCCGGCATGACCTGGGGACAAAAGCGCCGACCGTTGTAACCTGAGCACCCGCTGCCAATGCGGCTCGAAGCCCAGAATGACCCTTGGCATCAACTTTGCATGCTGCCAGTCAGCCACCGGCGCGGGAACGGATGAAGACCTCAATTTTTACGCTTGGTATCTTCCCTATAGTTCTGGGAGACAAATTGCGCTATCGTGCGCGTCGTGGAGCTTTTAAGTTCACACTCATGTGTTCCTTCGTTTTAAATCTGGAGTTGTTTATGCAAATGAAATTGAAAGTGACTGTTGCCGCTGCAATTGCCGTGGCCTCGGGTGTGGCCCTGGCGCAGGATATGGTTATCAAGATCGGTCACGTTGCCCCGATCTCAGGAGCGCAAGCGGCCTACGGCAAAGACAATGAAAACGGCGCACGGATGGCCATTGACGACCTGAATGCTGCTGGCGTGATGATTGGCGGCAAGAAAGCCAAGTTTGAACTGGTTGCCGAAGACGACGCGGCTGATCCAAAACAGGGCGCGGCAGTTGCACAAAAACTGTGCGATGCAAAGGTCGCCGGCGTGGTGGGTCACCTGAATTCCGGCACCACCATTCCTGCTTCCAAAATCTACAACGACTGCGGAATACCCCACATCACCCCATCGGCCACCAACCCCAACCTGACCAAGCCCGGCTACAAAACCACCTGGCGTTTGCTTGCCAATGACAACGCTCTGGGCGCTGGCCTGGCGTTTTACGCGGCTGACGCGCTCAAACTCAAACGCATCGCCGTGATTGACGACCGCACCGCCTACGGCCAAGGTGTGGCAGATGTGTTCAAGCGAACCGCAGCCGCCAAGGGCATCACCATCGTTGACGAGCAGTTCACCACCGATAAATCGGTTGACTTCATGTCCATCCTGACCGCCATCAAGGCTAAAAACCCGGATGGCGTTTTCTTTGGCGGCATGGACCCACAAGCCGGCCCGATGCTGCGCCAGATGGAACAGCTCGGCTTGACCAACGTCAAGTACTTCGGCGGTGACGGCATCTGCACCAACGACCTGATCAAGCAATCTGCAGGCGCAAAAACGCTCGACAACGTAGTGTGCGCTGAAGGCGGCGCCTCACTGGCAAAAATGCCCGGCGGCGATGCCTGGATGAAGCGCTACGAAGCCAAGTACCCAAAGCAGTTCCAAGTTTACAGCCCCTATGTGTACGACGCCGTGCACGTGCTGGTTGACGCCATGAAGCGCGCCAACAGTGCCGACCCCAAAGTCTATGGCCCCATGATCGGTGCCACCAACTACAAGGGCATTACCACCACGGTGCAGTTTGAGAC
>JAYVNK010000456.1:0-3260 GCA_043758475.1 Comamonadaceae bacterium
GGCCAGCAACGCCGTCAGCCGGGCCGGGCGGGCCGGCAGCAGCAGGGGCTGCGCCAGCGGCGGGCCACGGCGTTTGAGGATGTGCAACAGCAACGCGTCGTGGTTGGCAAGGTCGGCAGGGTTTGATGCGCCTGATGAGATTGCTACAAGCAAGCGCAACACGGCGGGCGACGACTCTGCGCGCGCTGACTCAGGCCGCATCACAAACAGCAGCTTGTTGTGGGTGCTGGCGGCCATCTGCAGGCGGCGCAACTGGTCGGGCCGCACCTGGCCGTGCCCCGTTTGAGGAAACCAGGCCAGCACGGCGGTCACATCGGCACAGCGCAGGGCTTGCTCGGTGGCCCACAGGCGCTGGGCCGCCGTTGGAGCGGTGATGCACAGCAGGCGCTGCGGGTCCAGCCCCTGCGCGGCCAGCCCCGGCCCAAACGGCTGATGCGGCGCGCCCACCAGCAGCACCGCGCCGTTGGTACGGGCCAGCGCAGGCAGCAGCAGGCGCCATTCGTTTTGCTGGCTTTGCGCCTGCAACACATCCACCAGCGCCCCCACCGGCCAGCCCCCGGCGGGCAGCTGGGCGTCCAGCGCAGCATGGCCGCTGGCCACCACCGCACCCACCGGGCGCGCCAGTTCATCAGCCCGCCAGATGCAGGGCAGCTCGCGTGCGAACGAGGCAGGAAGAGGGTTTGCCATAAATACTGTTTAAATTAACAGTATATTCTGATTGCAAAACCCTGCGCAACACCATTGAAGCGCTTTCAAGGACTTTAAGGAGCCTCTGCACAAGTTTTATTATTCAGGCACCTTGAGCCTCTGCATAACCCCTCGCGGCCCATGACACTGCCAGCAACCCCGCCCGCCCTGCCCGTGCTGTATTCGTTCCGGCGCTGCCCTTACGCCATCCGCGCGCGCATGGCCCTGCGGTATGCGGGTGTGCCGGTGGAAATTGTTGAAGTGGCTTTGCGGCAAAAACCCGCAGCGTTGCTGGCTGCGTCCCCCAAGGGCACGGTGCCGGTGCTGGTCACCCCGGACGGCGCGGTGATTGACCAGAGCCTGGACATCATGCAATGGGCGCTGCGCCAGAACGATCCGGATGGCTGGCTTGGCGCTGGCAGCGCAGGCGTTGCTGACGAAGCTCACGACTGCATCGCATTGAATGACGAGATTTTCAAGCCCCTGCTGGACCGCTACAAATATGCCACGCGCCACCCCGAACTCACACCCGCAGAGCACCGCAGCCGCGCGATGGACGCGATGATCCGCCCCATGCAAGCGCAGTTGCAGCACACCCGCTGGCTTCTCGGGCCGAAAATGTCCATTGCCGACGTGGCGCTGTTCCCGTTCGTGCGGCAGTTTGCCGCCGTTGACCGGGCCTGGTTTGACGCCCAGGCGCTGCCCGCATTGCAGGGGTGGCTCACAACATGGCTGGACTGCGGGCTGTTCAATGCGGTGATGGAAAAGTGTTCCACCCCTGCCTCGCCCCGCGCCCCGCTTGGCGGGTGCCAGGGTTGAGGTGCCTCAGAGTTCACGTGTTTCCGTTTGTATGTTTCTGTTCATGTGCCTGCATCATGCCAGCGCCGGGCTGTGGGTATCATGCGCCCATGCGTGAAACCTCTTCACTGCCGTTTGGCACGAACCGACTGGGCGCTGTGTTTGTGGCATGGGTGGCAAGCTGGCGGCGGGTGTTTTTCTTCGGAGCGCTGGCTTTGGTGATGGTGCTGGCCAAACCCACTTGGGACCGCGACAACCGCGCGCTGATCGCCCGGCAAATCCACATCACCACCTGGCAAATCTTGCCCTGGTTCACCCTGCTGTCGGCGCTGATCAGCCTGGTGCTGATCCGCATTGTGGTGGTCACTGCCCTGAACTACGGCCTGTCGCAGTACGCGCTGGAGATGGTGGTGCGGGTGCTGGTGCTGGAGCTGATTCCGCTGGTGGCCGCACTGTTTGTCACCCTGCGCTGTGCGCTGGCTGTGAACCCGCCGGTCACGGGCATCCATATTCCGCGCAACCTGGGTGGGCTGCAGGGCGATGACACCGAACGCATTCGCGATGAACTGGTACCGCGCGTTATTGCGTATGCGTTCTCGGTGTTGACGATGGCCGTGGTGAGCAGCCTGGTGGCGCTGGTGCTGGCGTACCTGGGCGTGTATGGCCTGTCGCCCTGGGGGCTGCCGGGCTACACACGCACCGTGGGCCAGGTGTTCGATACCGCCGTGACGCTCGGCTTCTTGTTAAAAACCCTGTTCTTCAGCCTGGCGGTGGCGGTGATCCCGATTGCCGCCAGCCTGGACGCGCCCAGCCACAACACCGACATGGCAACCTCGGTGCAGCCCGGCACGGTGCGGCTGTTTTTGGCGCTGGTGCTGATTGAGGGGCTGTCCCTCACCGTCAAATATGTTTGACGGTCACACCATAATCAGCTCACATGACACCTGACGCACCCCCTGCGCCGCCGCAAGCCTCTCAAGGCCCCAAGCCCATCGCCCATGTTGAATTCAAGGCGATGCTTTTGCTGGTCTTTACCGCCGTGCTGGTGCTGGGCTTTGTGGCTTATGTGCTGTATGCGCGCGGCGTGTTTGAAAGCAAGCAGCAACTGGTGCTGGTGGCTGATGATTCCGAAGGCGTGATTGTGGGCATGGACATGACGTTCTCGGGCTTCCCCATTGGCCGCGTGCGGCGCATTGAGCTGGACGAGCAGGGCAAGGCGCGCATCGTGGTGGACGTGCCCAGCAAAGACGCGCACTGGCTGCGCACCTCCAGCATTTTCACGATGGAGCGCGGCTTGGTGGGCGAGACAAAAATACGCGCCTTCAGCGGCGTGCTGACCGACCCACCCATTGCGCCCGATGCTGTACGCACCGTGCTGCGCGGCGATACCAATGCCGAAATCCCGCGCCTGGTGGCTGCCGCGCGAACCCTGCTGGAGAACCTGGACCGCATGTCGGGGGCCGAGTCCAGCCTGAATGCCAGCCTGGGCAACCTGCAAACCATCACCGCCAGCCTGAGCAGCAACGTCACAGGCCGCTACGGCGTGCTGAGTGGGGTTTTGGGTGGCGAAGACAATGCCAAAAAAGTCGTCAGCGCGCTGGACCGCACCAATGCACTGCTGGCCAATGCGGACAAGCGCCTGTTTGGCAAAAGCGGCGTCATGGACGACACCCAGGCCACCATCGCGCAGCTCAACACGCTGCTGCTGGATGCCCGCACCAGCCTGAAAAAGGTGGACGCCGTGCTGGCCGAAGCACAGGGTGTGGCGGTTGAAG
>JAYVNK010000457.1:0-3256 GCA_043758475.1 Comamonadaceae bacterium
GTTGAGTGGCACATCGCGCATTTGGACTGGTAGAGCGTGGCACCTTTCGCCGCATCGGCGCCAAAGGCTAGCGGTGCAACGGCTGCCACCAAAAGTGACAAAGCGATGCGGGGAAGCGGCGGGAATTTCATGGTCGGAAGTCCTGTGGAGGTGAGGTGGAACCTTGTGTGCGGTTACCAGCCACACCAACTTGGTCCGACATTTATTCCGTGTGGCATTCCAGGCCGAAGGGCTGGTTCAGGAATTGGGGCAAGACAGGAGCATAGGGGCCGTCTTAAGGTACCAAACTTAGCCGGAAGCAGAGACTTTCAGCCGTGTGGGCCGGGTGAGCAGTTACAAGAAGCTGACGGGGACCACCTAGGTGTCAAGAAGAGCTAGATGGCGGCCCTTGCCAGGGTCGAAGGCGGCGCTCAGGCGCAGGGGGTGGACACGCCGGGGGGACGCATCCACGTGCGCTGGAACGAAGGCGCGGCGGCCACCCCGCACGGCCAGCTGGTCTTCTTCGCTGAGTTCCTGGGTGCCACCGGCGTGTTCGAGCGTTGGGTCTCTCAGTGCCCGCTGAAATACCGAAGCGGCAACGCCCCGGACAAACGCGACGTGCCGGGTACGCTGATGATGGGAATGCTGGCCGGGCAGGGCGTTATGCGTACATCACGGCGTTGCGTGGGGACGCGGTGGCCGCGCAGGCGCTGGGCATGAACACAAGGTGGTCAGCGAAGATGCGCTGCGCCGGGCCTTGGAGCGCATCGACGAGGCGGCCAGCACGACGTGGATGCGCCCAGCGCTGATGCATTCGGTACGCGAGGCATTGGACAAGCCATGGGTGCTGGACATTGACGCGACGATCAAGCCGCTGTACGGGCGCCAGGAGGGGGCCGAGCTGGGCTACAACCCGGCCCAAGCCCCAGCGACCCTGCCAGGTGCTGCACACCTTGTGGGTGGGCAACCTGCGCCTGGTACTTCAACCGCCCAGTGCTCATGGGCGATATCACTGTCTCGCCGGGCGACCTGGTAGCGGGCGAGCGCACTGTCGATATCTACGGGTTGAGCTGACCGCAGCGAAGCGCGGATCAGGCTCGACCATCGGGTAGCCATCCAGGCAGCAAAAAGCCCGCTTGCAGCGGGCTTTTTGAAAAGACAGCGACCAATTACTTGGCTGGCATCTTCTTGGCTGGCTTTTTGCTTTTCTTTGGCTTGGCGGTTGCGTTGTTCATAATGTGCTTTCGGGTGGGTTTAATAAACTCAAACGACGCCTTGGTTTGACAAAGTTGGCATCCCTTGCCGTCGTACTGCCGCAGATTTCTGCCGCCGCGAGAGTATAACGGCGCAGCTTTCTGGCAGGTTGACAGCATTGACAAAAAACAACAGCCAGCCCGGTTTGACTGAAAACAATGACACAAGTGCCCCCTCAAAACCCACAAACCGGCCCGTCAACCCACCCTCAAGGGGGCCCCGCTTCACCGCCCCAGCCGCGGCCGCCCTACCGCCACCGGGATTTTTTGCGCTTTTTGATGTGCCGCCCGTTTTACTGGATGCTGATGTTTTTGGTGGTGGAGGCGCTGCTGGCAGCCAGCACCACGGCACTGATCATCAAGGCCGGGCAAGACATGGCCAACGAAGATTTTTTGATTTCTGACTTTGCCTGGATCGTCGCTGCGCAGTCTGCCGCCTACGTGGTGGGAGCGACGAGTTGGGTTTTTGCTGAACGTGCCGGTTTTGGCGCCTTCGGGCGATACATGCTGCGCTTTGCACGGGACAACCGCCACCAGCCCGCGCTGTTGACCGACAAAACCCAGCGCGACCAAGTGGAGCCATTCCTCACCAATGAGGTGTTCCACATCTTTTTTGAGCTGATCTACGAGCTGGAAGCCGACCTGAAACTGTTTTTCGGGCTGATCTTCAACTCCATCGTGCTAGGGTTTGCCATCGACGCCGGGCTGCCTGCGGTGTACGCGGGCGTTTTTGTGCTGCTGCTGGCGCTGCAATGGTTTGTGCGCACGCCGGTTGCGGCCGCCTACCTGGCCCAGCAACGCACCACCAACCGCATGATTGGCCACACCTACACCGCGTGGGACAACATCACCACCGGCAACCGCTACAACTACCGGCTGTGGCATGCCGGCTTCAAGGCGCGGCTGCGCGACGCGCTGGGGGCGCAGATTCGGGCCATCATGGCGCGCGAGGGCATTGCGGCGGTCAGCGGCATCTTCGCCCTGCTGCTGGTGTTCAGCTACCTGGCGTGGGTAGCGGGGCGCAGCGTGGCAGACGCCGGCCTGCTGATTGCACTGGCCGCCACGCTGCCGCGCCAGATCGATCTGTCTTACAACGTGCACGGCCTGGCCTCGGGCTGGAACGACCTGCTGGCGGTGTGGACGCGCATGGGCGGGGCTTGCGCTGCCATGCGGCCTGCGCCCGATGCGCAGTTTGAGGGGCGCATCCGGTTTGCGGGCATTGCGCTGTCTGACGGTGCGCACGGTGTGCCCTGCGCCAGCGTGGACGACGCCCTGGCGCGGGTGCTGGCCCAGCCCACCGGGCGCTTGCTGGTGCGCGGCGGCAATGGCGCAGGCAAATCAACCCTGCTGGTGGCGCTGAAAGGGCGGCTGGGGTCACACGCGTTTTACTGGCCCACCAGTGACAAGCTGGCATTTGTGTTTACAGCGGGGCAAGTCAGCGGCGACGATGACGAGGCGGATGACAGTCACGGTGCGGAGGGCGACAGCGGCCTGTCCTGGAGCGCGATTGACAGCACGATCGACCCCAATACCGCACCTCCCACGCCAGCCTTGCCACACGCGTCACAGCTGCCGCATCGCCGCGAGGCAGACAAAACAAACAGCGCACCCGGTTTTTCCTCGGGCGAAAAGCAGCTCAAATCACTGCAGGAAATTGCCGCTCGCACCAACACCCGCGTGTACCTGCTGGACGAGTGGGACGCCAATCTGGATGCCAAAAACCGCGCGGCTGCTGAAGCCCTGGTAGCCAGCCTGGCGGCGCGCGCTGTGGTGGTGGAGATTTCGCACCGCGACCGCGTTTGACGCGCTTTGCCGGGGCGTCACGTTTGACCGGTTGAAATTTCCGGGTAGGCGCTGCAAAATGGTTTGGAACTTGAAAAGTCTAATTTGACTTTTTCAGGCCCCCTTTCAAAGGAATTGGCATGACGGTTTTCAGAAGTTCAGGGGCTTGGCGTCTCGCGCCGCTGGCGCTCTCCGTGATTGCGCTGTCGGCCTGTGGCGGCAACGACGACCCGGTGCTTCCC
>JAYVNK010000458.1:0-10074 GCA_043758475.1 Comamonadaceae bacterium
CCTATTTTCTGCAGAGCGATGCCAGAGGGGTATTGAGTGCTTTCGATGATATTTTCAGCCGCTCGGGCAAGGGGGCGCGAAGCATTGCGGGCGGTGCCCTCCAATCCAAGAGTTTGACCCAGGCGGGTGACATCATTTACCAAGGCGCCTT
Organism: Comamonadaceae bacterium; assembly: GCA_043758475.1. Taxonomy (GTDB): domain Bacteria; phylum Pseudomonadota; class Gammaproteobacteria; order Burkholderiales; family Burkholderiaceae_C; genus JANYCG01. The sequence continues at coordinate 152 of JAYVNK010000458.1, forward strand.
TGAGGTAGCCGACTGGAGTGGCGACCTGTTCGCAATTCCGGTGAGATTGAGTTCGACCAATTCGGTTTCCATTGGAACAACCAATACCTGGACTGCGGCGACCCAGCTCAACTCAATGACCACGCCTGCAACCAGCCGCAAGATTTTCATGGGTAATGACGGGGCTACCAAGAACCCGGTGGCTGCGCCATTTCTGTGGACTGCGTCTGGAGAGGGCACGCTCGGCATCGAGGCTGCGGTAAAACTCGCGCTTCACAAACCTGCGCCTGCGGCTGTAGCCGATGCCAAGGGGCAAGAACGCCTGAATTACCTAAGGGGGGACAAGTCAAATGAGATTGCCAATCTCCCCGCCAGCCCGGCACCAGTCGCCCCGTTTCCCTTCCGCACGCGCAATAGCTTACTGGGTGACATCGTCAACTCCGGAGCGGCCTATTCTGGCGTGCCTACGACGAGCATCAACGACAGCGGCTACCAGGCTTTTTACGCCGCCAACGCGGCGCGCACCACCGCAGTTTTTGTGGGAGCCAATGACGGCATGCTGCATGCCTTCAATGCATTGACGGGCGATGAGCTGTTTGCCTACGTTCCTAGCTGGTTGGCTCCCAAACTGTCTGCACTAACCGTCCCCAGCTACCTCAACAACCACCAGAGTTATGTAGACGGTACACCGGTTGTCGGAGAAGCTTTGGTAGGGGCAAACTGGAAGACAGTACTGGTGTCGGGCACAGGCGCTGGGGGCCAAGGAGTTTTTGCTTTGGATGTTACGAACCCGGCGACATCCGGCACAAACGCGTTTAATGAATCAAAAGTAATGTGGGAATTTACCCATGCGGACGACCCGGACATGGGCAATGTCACCGGGCGCCCACAAATATTAAAAATGCGCACCAATGCCTACAGCACCACGGTGGCACCGACCTACAAATGGTTTGCAGTGGTGGGCGGCGGTTTGAACAGCTATGTTGGCAGTTCAGGCTATGGTTCCGGATACCCTGCCCTATTTTTGTTGGACCTGAGCAAGCCTGCGGGCACGGCATGGCAGTTGGGCACCAACTACTACAAAATCTCACTGCCCGTGGGTGGAGACTTGAGTTTGTTGACCACTGGTGGTCTGACAGCCAGCACCGCGACCGGCCTGATTAATTTCAAAGCCGCGTTGGGATCGGCCAGGGAGGTGACGCATATGTTCATGGGTGATTTGCATGGGCAGCTTTGGAAGCTTGATTTCTCTTTGGTGGGCACCGCCGACTGGAATATTGTCAAGCTGTCACCGTTCAAAACCGGGACTTCTCCCAATTTTGTACCTTACCCGCTGTTTATTGCATCATCAGACGGTGCGGGGCTGGTGCGCCAGCCCATCACTATGTCGCCGAGCATTGCCTTTGGACCGGTTCAGGACTCCAGTTACATTGTCTTTGGAACCGGCAAATACCTTGAAGCGTCGGACAAAACCACAACCACGCAGCAATCTGCGTATATGGTGTACGACAACGGCACTGCCACCCCCGACACCCTCATAGGGGTACGTACAAGCGCCATCAGCGGCCGACTGAGACTTAAGCCTGGGTCTGCGAACGGCACCACAGGCGTGGTCTCTGTGCCAGCCTTTACACTGGGGCGCGCTTCAACAGCAAACGAGGCAACGGAAGCGGTTCGCTCGGGTTGGTACTTTGACTACCCAACATCTGGGGAACGCCAGATCAGCAACGCCACAGTTTTCGGACCCATCGCCATTTTTGGCAGCTTGATTCCCTCGGTCACGGCTGCCACCAGCAGTTGCAACGCAGCTGAAGGTGGCGGAAACGTTTACACAATCAATATTGCCAGTGGCAATGGCACGGCAGTTAGATCTAGTGTGGGTATTTTGGGCGAGCCACTGCCCGTCGATGTGCCGGGTGCCACGACAACTACGTCTACAGACAGCACCGGACGAAGGATAAAAACCTTAACAAAGCAAGTATTTCAACAAGGCTCAATCGGCATCGGCATAGGCACGACAGTAACAACAACGTCCATCGCCGGTCGGCTAAGCTGGCGACAGATCAACAACTACCAAGACCTGAAGTAAGTATTGTGGAAGTTGCAATTGTGAAAAAAACCATCCAAAGCGGGTTTACGCTGATCGAGCTGATGATTGTGGTGGCCATCGTGGCGATCCTCGCCAGTGTGGCCTACCCTGCCTACACCGACTCCATTGTGAAAGGAAAGCGCGCGGAAGGACGTGCGGCACTAACGGAGCTGATGCAGCAGCAAGAGCGATACTTAACGCAAAACAACTGCTACCTGGCTTTTACCACTGCGGCCAACGGCACCGCCACGGCCGTTGGGCCATCGCCAACGACTGCATGTGGCGGGGTCACCGCAACGACCGTGCCTTTCAAACTATATTCTGGTGACAGTTTGGCAAAAGCATCCTACACACTGTCTGCGGGTGTTTGCGATGCGACTGTGGGCACACTGTCAATTGCTGATTGTGTTCGTGTTATCGCGACACCCGTCGTGACAGACGCCAAGGCGGGCACACTGCGCATGACGAGCACAGGGATCAAAGACTGCACCGGTGGCACTACACCGTCGGTGTGCTGGAAATGAAGCTGCACATTGCCCGCTTGCGGGGGTTCACCCTCATTGAGCTGATGGTGACCATCGCGATAGCGGCCATTTTGATGGTGGTTGCCGTGCCCAGTTTGATTACCTATCAGAGAAATTCTGAAATGACGTCATTCGCCAACACCATGCTGGCGTCGATCAACGCAGCACGCGGAGAAGCCATGAAGCGCGGCAGATATGCAATGGTCGTTCCAGCCGACGGCGCTCTGTGGGCCAGCGGGTGGATGGTTTTTGTGGACATAGATGGCACAAGAACTTACAACGCAGCCAGCGATGTTCTGGTCTTGACGAAGGAAGCGCCACCCAGTTATCTGACAGTTTCAGGCAACGGTATAGCAAATGAAGCAGCTCCTTACATCATGTTTGACCCTTCGGGCTACGCGGCAAAAAAGTCGACGAGCGTAAACCCCCCAAACTTGACTTTGACAATCAAACGTAATGACGTCCCGGCGACCGTGGTGGCCGAGCAAACGCGATTGCTTGTCATTGCAATAACGGGACGAGCCCGCGTTTGCAAACCCTCCACGGATTCGACCTGCGTTGCCGGTGCAGCTCAGTGAATCACTACGTTGTCTTTGTTCACCCGTCTTCGTGAATCGTCCTAGCTCATGCAGGCTGCTTTGGACCAAGCTATCAAGTCGCTGTACCTTGCAAACCCAAATCCACGCGTAGGCTGCGTCATTGTCAGCAATACTGGCGTTCTAGTTGGACGAGGATGCACGCAGAAAACAGGTGGGCCTCATGCTGAAATCATGGCCATACGCGACGCTCAAGCGCGCGGCCTGGAGCTTCGAGGCGCAACAGCGTACGTCACCCTTGAACCCTGCTCCCACCATGGCCGTACCGGCCCGTGCTGCGATGCGTTGATCAAGGCGGGCATCAAAAAAGTCGTCGCCTCCATTGCCGACCCAAACCCATTGGTGTCTGGCCAGGGGTTCGAGCGGCTGCGCGCCGCCGGTGTTGAAGTTGAAATTGGGCCTGGCGCTGAGGAATCGCATACGCTCAACATCGGCTTTTTCAGCCGGATGGTCCGCAAGACACCTTGGGTGCGCATGAAGCTGGCCGCCTCACTTGACGGCAAGACGGCGCTGGAAAACGGCAAAAGTCAATGGATCACCTCAGAAGAGGCCCGAGCGGATGGCCACGCATGGCGGGCACGGTCTTGCGCCGTGCTGACTGGCATCGGCACCGTGCTGGAGGACAACCCCCGGCTGGACGTGCGATTGGTCGACACGCCGCGCCAACCGCATCTGGTGGTGGTGGACAGCCGGTTAGAGACGCCATTGGATGCCAATCTGTTCACCCTGGGACGCGTTGTTTACATCTACGCTGCGCAGCAAAATGAGGCGAAGAAGTTGGCGCTGGAAGCGCGCGGGGCCACGGTCATCTACCTGCCGAGCTCAGAACAAGATGCCCAAAGCAAAGTTGACCTGGCGGCGATGCTGCGCGATCTGGCAAAACGGGAGATCAACGAGCTGCACGTGGAAGCGGGACACCGTCTCAACGGCTCGCTGATCCGCGAGGGCTTGGTGGACGAGTTCGTGGTTTACCTGGCACCAAAGTTCATCGGCCAGGGGCGTGACATGGCCAATTTTGGGCCACTGGCTGATCTTGCCGATGCAGTGCCACTTGAGTTCAAATCGACTGCCATGGTGGGACCAGACTTGCGCATCGTTGCCCAAGTTCCGGGGCGGGACCAGTTTTAAAGCGCCTGCGTTTGTCGTATTCAGTTCATGTGAATTCAGGCCAGTTGGAGGCGGGCGGCCACATTCCTGCGAAAATACCCCCATGTTCACCGGAATCATCACAGGCGTAGGCCACATCGCGTCGGCTCACCCTCTCGGAAGCACTTCAACCCATGGCAAACGGCTGACGATTGCCTGCCCACCCGGTTACCTGGACGACGTTGGCCTGGGTGACAGCATTGCGCTCAACGGTGCCTGCATGACGGTGACTTCCGTCAACCCTGGGCAGCGTCAGTTCACGATTGACATCTCGGCTGAGTCGCTGGACAAGACCGCCGGGCTACAGGACGCAGATGCCATTGTCGGCCGCGTCAACCTTGAAAAAGCGCTGCGAGCCAGCGACCGCCTGGGCGGTCACATCGTGTCGGGCCATGTGGATGGCGTGGGCAAAATCACTCACTTTGCCCGGGTTGGCGAAAGCTGGGAAATGCGGGTTTTGGCTCCACTTCATCTCGCCAAATACCTGGCTTACAAAGGTTCCATCACGGTCAACGGCGTCAGCCTGACAGTCAACAGCATTCAGGATACGGCAGATGGCTGCGTGGCCAGCATCAACCTGATTCCCCACACCGTGCAAAACACGGCGCTGGGTGAGCTGGTTGTGGGCGCAGCCGTCAACCTTGAGATTGACACGGTTGCCAGGTATGTCGAGCGCATGCTCGGCAGCAACCCGCAGCGGGCCGCCTGAAACCCGGTTTTACCGTGAACTCCCCAAAAACAAGCCCCGCCAATTTGATGACAGCAACTCACAACACGCTGGCAGCGCCCCGTGCCACCTGCTCTGCCCGCTTGGCCGTGTCCGCCATCTCCCCGGTGGAAGACATCGTGGCCGACATGCGTGCCGGGCGCATCGTGATTCTGGTGGACGAAGAAGACCGCGAAAACGAGGGCGATCTGGTGCTTGCTGCCGACCATGTGTCTGCCAGCGCCATCAACTTCATGGCCCGCTATGGCCGTGGCCTGATTTGCCTCACCCTCACGCGCGAGCGATGCGACCACCTGCACCTGCCGCCCATGACCGCGCGAAACGGCGACAAAAAGGGCACCGCCTTCACCGTGTCGATTGAAGCTGCCGAGGGCGTGACCACAGGCATTTCAGCCGCCGACCGCGCCCGCACGGTGCAGGCTGCCGTCGCCAAAAATGCCATCGCCGAAGACTTGGTCCAGCCAGGCCACATCTTCCCGCTGCAGGCGGTCGACGGCGGCGTGCTGATGCGCGCAGGGCATACCGAGGCGGGTTGCGATCTGGCGGCTATGGCTGGATGTTCGCCGGCCGCTGTGATTTGCGAGATCATGAAAGATGACGGTACCATGGCGCGCCTGCCTGATTTGCAAATTTTTGCGGCCGAGCATGGCCTGAAAATTGGCACCATTGCCGACTTGATCGAACACCGAAGCCGCGTTGAATCGCTGATTGAGAAAGTCGGCTCGCGCATCATCCACACAGCATTTGGCGCATTTACTGCCCACGCCTACCAGGACAAGCCCTCGCGTGGCGTCCACCTGGCGCTGGTCCGGGGGCAGTGGGGACCGGATGACACCGTGGCTGCGCGCGTGCACGAGCCGCTGTCGGTGCTGGACGCGCTCGAAGTCAACCGCAGCATGCACTCCTGGAGCCTGGACGCCAGCCTGGGCCGCATTGCGGCAGACGGAAAAGGCGTGGTCGTGCTGCTTAATTGCGGTGAAAGCGCCGAACAGTTGCTGGCCCAGTTTGCAGGCACCGCCCGCGCCAGCCACGGTCCACAGCAGGGCCGCATGGATCTGCGGACCTACGGCATTGGCGCACAAATTTTGCGCGAGTGTGGCGTGCACAAAATTAACCTGATGGGCAGTCCGCGTCGAATGCCCAGCATGACTGGCTATGGCCTGGAAATTGTGGGCTACATCACAAAATAATTCAGGAAGCTATTGGCCAAATTGGCGCGAAACACCGCACAGCAGCTCACTCAAATACCAAGATAAGGAAAACACATGTTTGGCGCAGACAAGGGAACCGCAGACGCGGCGGATGGCCGGCTGAACGGCAAAAAACTCAGTATTGGCATCGTGCAGGCGCGTTTCAACGAACCCATCACCAACGCACTGGCCGCCGCTTGCCGCGCAGAGCTGCTGGCCCTTGGCGTGCTGGAAAAACATATCGACCACGTGGTCGTGCCCGGCGCGCTGGAAGTGCCGCTGGCCCTGCAGGCGATGGCAGAAAAATCGAAATACGACGCGCTGATTGCGTTGGGCTGCATCATCCGGGGCGAAACCTACCACTTTGAACTGGTGGCCAATGAATCTGGTGCAGGCGTGAGCCGCGTGGCACTGGACTACCAGTTGCCTGTGGCCAATGCCATTTTGACCACCGAGACACTGGAGCAGGCCATCGCCCGCAAAACCGAAAAAGGCCGCGATGCGGCCCGTGTTGCGGTTGAAATGGCCAACTTGCTGGAAGAAATTTGATGACCGAACCCACTCTGTCAGCCACCGACATCTTTGTGCAATCCGCTCAACCTGCGTCGCCTCCCGTCAAAACAGCAGCGGCCACATCCACGGCATCCAAAGCCGCCAGCAACCGCCCTCCCCGCCAATCCCGCACTGGGTTGACCAGCACCGGTGCGCGCAAGGCGGGCAGCAAATCCAGTCGCTCCCGCGCGCGCGAATTTGCGCTTCAGGCGCTTTACCAGCATCTGATTGGGAAAAATACCGCCGACGACATTGACGCGTTCACGCGGGACCTTGCCGGTTTCAACAAGGCAGACTCCGTGCATTTTGATTCGCTGCTGCGCGGGTGCATCAAACAGGCCGCAGATCTTGACGCGCTCATCGTGCCACTGCTGGACCGCAAGCTGGCCGAGATCTCGCCCATCGAACACAGCGTGATGTGGATTGGCGCCTATGAATTCAAACACTGCCCAGACGTGCCATGGCGCGTGGTGTTGAATGAATGCATCGAGCTTGCCAAGGAGTTCGGCGGCACCGACGGCCACAAATACGTCAACGCCGTACTTAGCGGTATTGCTCCTCGGTTGCGAACCTCTGAAGTGGAATCAGACCGTGGCAAAGGAAAAACGCGGGCATGAAAATATCTGGCCGCGCACAGCGCATCGAGCCTTTTTATGTGATGGAGGTCGCCAAGGCGGCCAGTGACCTGGGCCGCAAGATTGCCCACACCGACTCACCTATGGTCTTCCTGAACATTGGCGAGCCAGACTTCACCGCACCGCCGCTGGTGGTTGAGGCAGCGCAGAAAGCGCTGCGGGACGGCCACACCCAGTACACCCAAGCTACTGGACTGCCCGCCCTGCGCGAACGCATCAGCGACTGGTACGCCAGCCGCTTCGGCATTGCTGTTCCGGCTAGCAGAATCATTGTCACCGCCGGTGCATCGGCGGCCTTGCACTTGGCGTGCATGGCGCTGGTGGACGCGGGCGACGAGGTTTTGATGCCCGACCCGAGCTATCCCTGCAACCGCCATTTTGTGAGCGCGGCCCAGGGCACGGCGGTGCTGATCCCCACCACGGCAGCCGAGCGGTTTCAACTTAGTGCGGAAAAAGTGCGCGCGGCTTGGGGCCAGAAAACAAGCGGGAGGATCGGCAACACACTGGGCGTATTGCTGGCCTCGCCCTCCAACCCCACCGGCACGTCCATTCACCCCGATGAGCTGCGCCGCATCCATGAGGTCGTCAGCGCCAAAGGTGGCATCACGATGGTGGATGAAATCTATCTGGGCTTGAGTTTTGACGCGAAATTTGGCCAGACCGCGCTGGCGATTGATAACGACATCATCAGCATCAACAGTTTCAGCAAATACTTCAACATGACCGGCTGGCGCCTGGGCTGGATGGTGGTGCCCGAGAAGCTGGTGCCCGTGATTGAGCGGCTGGCGCAGAACCTGTTCATCTGCCCCAGCACCGTGGCGCAACATGCCGCGCTGGCCTGCTTTGAAGCCGAAAGTCTGGCCGAATACGAGCGCAGGCGCGCAGAATTCAAGGCGCGGCGCGACTATTTCATTCCACAGCTCAACGCTTTGGGCCTCACTGTGCCAGTGATGCCCGACGGTGCTTTTTACGCCTGGGCGGACTGCTCTGCGGCGCGCGCCAGGTTGAATGTCAAAGACAGTTGGGACTTTGCGTTTGAGGTGATGCATCGCGCCCATGTCGCCATCACACCGGGGCGCGACTTTGGTACCGCGCAAACTGGTAACTTTGTGCGTTTTTCCACTGCCAGCTCTTTGGTGCAGTTGAAAATAGCCATTGAACAGTTGAAAGCCATGTTGGCTTGAAAGCCGCAGTGCCACGACCAAGAAAAAAATTGAATGCCGTTCTGGAAATCCTAAATTGAACCAAGACCTGTCGATACTCCATCTGGTGCTCAACGCAAGCCTGGTGGTGCAACTGGTGATGCTCTTGCTGGTCGTGGTGTCCGTCTCCAGCTGGGCGGCGATCTTTCGCAAGCTGTTTGCGCTGAACCGCGTCAAGGCGCTCAACGAGACCTTTGAGCGGGAGTTCTGGTCTGGCACCAGCATGAATGACCTGCTTGCAGCAGCCGCCAAAAACGCCCACGCCTCTGGCCCGATGGAGCGCATTTTTGCCAGCGGCATGCGTGAGTTTCAAAAACTTCGGGAGCGCCGCATCACCGATGCCAGCACGTTGATGGACGGCGCACGGCGCGCCATGCGGGCCAGTTTCCAGCGCGAGATGGACGTGGTGGAAACCAACCTCTCGTTCCTCGCCTCGGTCGGCTCGGTCTCGCCCTACGTCGGCCTGTTTGGCACGGTGTGGGGAATCATGCATGCTTTCACGGGATTGGCGTCACTGCAGCAGGTCACGCTGGCAACGGTGGCACCCGGCATTGCCGAGGCGCTGGTGGCCACTGCCATTGGGCTGTTTGCCGCCATCCCTGCCGTCGTGGCCTACAACCGCTTTGCGCGCGACATTGACCGCGTCGCCATCAAGCTGGAGACCTTCACCGAAGAGTTCTCCAACATCCTGCAGCGCAACGTCAGCGCGCAGTCGGCACCGCCGCGCCAAGCCTGAAAACCGACATCGCCATGCCATCGCTAGTGACCAGGGGCCGGGGCCGACGCACGATCAACGAGATCAACATGGTGCCCTTCATCGACGTGATGCTGGTGCTGCTGATCATCTTCATGGTCACGGCGCCGCTGATTGCACCCAGCATGATCAATTTGCCTACCGTGGGCAAGGGCTCAAAACCACCCGATGTCGTGATCCAGATCGTGATTGGCAAGGATGAGTCGCTCACACTTAAATCCCAGGACAAATCTATGCCCGTCACCATGAAAGACCTGGTGGCCAGGGTGAAGGGTGCCCAGGCCGAAAAGCCCGGAAAACCTGCAGCGGGCTCTGCAAACGCTGATTCAGCCGTGGTGATCAGCGCGGACCGCAGCGTCAAGTACGAGGCGGTCGTCAAGGTGATGGACGCGCTACAGCGCGCCGGCGTGCAGCGTGTCGGTCTGTCGGTCCAGTTGGCCAATTGACGTCACTGCTGAAGTCATGAACCTATTTTCCTCAGTTGGCCCTCCTAAAATTCGCTCAAACTGAAGCCTGATGCGGGCTACAG
>JAYVNK010000459.1:0-3253 GCA_043758475.1 Comamonadaceae bacterium
TCTGCGTGTAGACACCCCATGGCGCGACTTCGCCGTAAATGAGCGAGTTTTCCTGATGCGAATCAACGGCTTGCGCAAACATCACCCTGGGGCAGTCGATGTACAGCCACTGAATTTTTTCCAGAGGCGAGTTTTGAGCCTGCAACGCGTCGGCCGGACGCGCGTTAGCGCCCAGCGCAGCCAGCGCCATGGCGCAAGCGGCTAAGAGTTGGAGGACTTTGGTCAGGAACATGGTTTGGGTTTTGTCTAGCCGTCAATTGTGCTGCACCCGCGTGGCCGCAGGTGCGCGCCAGCGCACCTGCAAAGGTGCTGGGTGGCTGTTTTGAGTGTTTTTGGGGCGTTTTCAGGTATCCAACAGGCCTGTAGCCCAATTAATACGGGCGCAATCAGCTACTAAATACATAGCAACTGATTTCTTTCATTTCTTTATCTAGCCGCTCAATGCACGGCGCGTAGCGCCGTGCATGGGTTTGGACTTGTCTTCAAGGCTTGTTCCACCACGGGTAGCCCACCCGCTCGTAATACTGATACGCCATGCTGCGCTCATCGCTGCCGTTGCTGCTGTAGCCGTCGGTGCGCGGCTCTGCAGCCCAGCTCATGATCTGGCACAGATCGGCAATGAAGCCGCGCAGCACCAGCTCAGGCGCCACACCATCGCGCTGGCACAGCGCAATGAACTCTTCGGGTAAGGCCAGCGTGATGGGCTTGGGTTTAGTTTTACGAGACATAACAAACTCCTTTGATGGTGGATGAACTGCTGTTGTGAGAGCTGGCACGCCGTGCGTGCATGGGAACCCCACCCCTCATAGCGACATGGGCAGTGCCGGCGCCAGGCTGTCAAGGCTGCGCAGCACCCGCAGGGCTTGGCCTTTACTGACTGGGGACGGTGCTGCACCCTCGCCACCCAAGAGGGCTGGGGTTCCCGCGATGCGCCAGCGAGCCGTGTCCTACCCAGACTGCACAAGCACTGCGCTGGCGACCAGAACCCAAGCCACTCCCCCAAGCGCCGGGGTGGAGGGAACCCCCTTGGGGGGTGGACGGGCCACACCGGCGCTGCCTGTGCGCGCCAGCGCCAGGCCCACAGGGTGGGCGGGGGCAAACACGTCATAACTGCGCGAAGCGCCTGACTGAAACACCTGCGGTTGCGGCTTGCCGCTACCGCACTGGCTATGGCTGTCAGGCGTGTGGCGGGCGCTACACGCAGTGAGGGCTGGCCGCACGCCGCAGGCGCGAAGTGGGCGCAAGACATAACGGGGGTCGTCTTCAACCCGCAAGGGCGCGCAAGCGGTGGCGCACCAAGCGAAGCTTTAGCGTAGCGACTGCGCCACTTGATGACGACAGCCCGTTATGTTTAATGGCGCCAGCCATTAACCCCGCAGCACCTGCCCAGTGCACAGCCGGCTCGACGCCGGCTTTGTACTGTTCTTCCGAGCGCTGCGCGTAGCGCCTGGCTTTGACTTCTTTGGCCTTCGCGGCGGGCACGATGCTCGATCACTCACTGCACTAGCGTCGGCGCGGGTCTTGCGAACTCGCGCGGGGCCTGATTGCCTCACAGGCCCAGCAAGAACCGTGACGGGAGCGGCTAAGGGTGAACTCAGTCTCCAGCGCTTCTCATGCTGACTACTATAAAGTTCATAGCTGCTTGCGCCCGTATCAATTGGGCTACAGCCTGCTTTGGTGGTCATTTCTAACGGTTTATTGCCTATCTGGCTCATCCGGCTCGCTCCTACGCCGCTCTATCGCTTCTAGCGTAGCCTCTATGCGCGCCGGGTGGGTGCGCTCGTGTACAGCTTTTAATTGCAAGATGCTGACCTGCGTATAAACCTCGGTGGTGGTCAAGCTGGAATGGCCCAGCAGCGCCTGGATGTAGCGGATGTCCGCTCCCGCCTCCAGCATGTGGGTGGCGCAGGCGTGGCGAAACAAATGGCAGGCGGCGTTCGGGTGGGTCTCTTTGAAGCGCTCGAGTTGCGCTGCCTCTATCGTTTTTTTGACGATCACCGAGAGCTGCTTGCCTTGCATGGCCTGGCCATGTCTGGCCAGAAACAGCGTGCCGTCGTCGCTCTCGCCAGATGCCTCCAGGTACAGCGGGCGGATGGCTTGCTGGTACTTCTCAATCCAGCAGCAGGCGCGCCCGCCAATCGGCACCACGCGGTCTTTGGCACCCTTGCCTTGGCGGATGTGCACCGTGCCGCGCTCGGTGTCCAGGTCTTCCATGTGCAGCGCCACCAGCTCGCTGCGGCGCATGCCGGTGGAGTACAGCGTCTCCAGCATGGCTCTGTCGCGCACACCCAAGCCGGTAGGCTCTGGGTTGCTGGCTTCCAGGGTGTCGATGGCGTTTAAGACCTGCTCGATCTCGACCACCGTGAGGATGTTGCGCGGCAATCGCTTTTGCGCGCGTGGCAGTTCTAGCTCGCTGGCCGGGTTGTACAGCAGGTGGTGCTGGCGCGTCATCCACTGGAAGAACACGCGCACAGAGACCAGACGTTTGCTTTGGCTCTGAAACGAGAGCGCCGCGCCGTTGTCCTTGCGCCGGTAGTTAAAGACGTGCTGACGGTAGCGCTCAAGCAGGGCGCGCGTCACTTCGTCGGGGCGCTGGACGCTGCGCTCCTCGCACCAGTCCACAAAGTAGCCCAGCTCGATGCGCCTGCCCTTGATGCTCATGGGCGAGAAGGCACACGCGGCCATCCAGGCCAGCATGTCTTGCACATAGCCACGAAAGCCGCCCAAGGTTTCGGGGTCGCCCGCCACATGCACCGCGCCCGGTGCTTTGCCGGGGCGGCGGTAGCTTAGTTTCTGGTTGCGGGTGTGCAGCGGGGGAATGATCGGAGCCATCACGGCAGAGGTAGGACTGGGCATGGCGGCCTTAAGCGGCTAAAGATTGGGCCAAGGAGTTGGCCAAGATGGCGGGCAACGGTGTTTGCAAGTACGCCGGGGTTTGCGCATCACCGTTGAGGGCGTGCAGGGCGTGCGTTTTGGTGTCAAGGGTTGGCGTTGCCTGCGAAACCTTGATTTCATGCGGCTTGGCAACTGGTTTGGCACTTGGCAAACTACCCGCGTTGGGGGCGTTTTGCACCCGCGTTGAGCCCGCGTACTCGGGCACGTCACCCCGCGAACTCGGTTTTGTAGTTGCAGGTTCAGGGGCAATCTCCAACAGACCCGACAGGTGCGCACTGGCCTGGCCATCACCGTCATACAGCAGCTCGTACTCAAAGCTCTGGCCGCGCGTGCCCCGGTGCGTCACCAGGTATTCCAG
>JAYVNK010000460.1:0-3250 GCA_043758475.1 Comamonadaceae bacterium
AGAAAAACCAAGCCACAATTCACCTATGCCCGCCACAACGCCTCTTGTCACCTCCCCAACGGAATCCTGGCTCGGCACCGCCGTCGCCCGCATCGAGGCCGACTTCCAGCGCAGTGCTGACACGCACCTGATCGCGCTGCCGTTGCCCGCGTTTGAAGTCTGCGGGATCGACCTGTATCTGAAAGACGAATCGACGCACCCCACCGGCAGCCTGAAGCACCGCCTGGCGCGTTCGCTGTTTCTCTACGCGCCATGCAATGACTGGGTTGCAGAGGCACGACGGTGATCGAGGCTCCAAGCGGCTCCACGGCGGCAAGCGAGGCCTACTTTGCCAAGCTGCTGGGCCTGCCCTTCATTGCCGTGATGCCGCGCAGCACCTCGCCCGAGAAGGTGGCGCAGATCACGTTTTACGGTGGGCGCTGCCATTGGGTTGACACGGCCTCGGCGGTGTATGACGGGGCAATGCGGCTGGCGCTTGAGACTGGCGGCCACTACATGGACCTGTTCACCTATGCCGAGCGTGCCACCGACTGGCGTGGCAACAACAATATCGCGCAAAGCCTGTTTGAATAAATGTCACAGGAACGTTTTTCGATTCCCAGCTGGATCGTCGTGGGCGCGGGCACCGGCGGCACCAGCGCCACCATGGGCCGCTACGTGCGTTACCAGCGCCATGCCCCGCAGGTGTGCGTGCCCGCCCCGCAGGGCTCGGTCTTGGGCGACTGCCACCGCACCGGCAATGCGGCCATTACCGGCGCAGGCTCACGCATTGAGGGCATTGGCAGGCCGCGCGTGGAGGCGAGTTTTGTGCGCTCGGTGGTGGACCGGATGATGGTGGCTGAGAATGCCGGTTCGGTGGCCGCCATGCGCGCGCTGTCGGCATTGCTCGGCCGCAAAGTCGGCCCTTCAACCGGCACCAATTTTGTCGGCATGCTGGCGCGAGCCCATGAGATGCGCGCGCAGCAGCAGACCGGCTCCATCGTGTCTCTGCTGTGCGATGCGGGCGAGCGTTACTTGCCAACGTACCACGACGCGGCTTGGGTAAGTGAGAACAAGTGAGAACTTTGGCGACTGCGCGGCAGCGTGTGCAAGGTTTCAATCCATGCTCTCTTGATTGGCAAAATCAGGAATGAACTTGTTCAAACTGAACCGCCGCGCCCTGTTGCTCGCAGGCCTGGGTGTCTCTGCTGGCAGCCACGCCCTGCCTGAAAAAAAGCCTGTGTTCCCGCGCGACTTTGGCAGCCACCCTGACTTTCGAACCGAGTGGTGGTACGTGACAGGGCATGCCAAATCGGGGGATCGGGAGTTTGGGATTCAGGTGACATTTTTCCGCTCGCGGGTGGACGCCACCCAAGGCATGAAGTCGAAGTTTGCGGCCAAGCAGTTGATTTTTGCCCATGGTGCCGTGACTGATGTGCAGGGCAAAAAGCTGCTGCACGACCAGCGTATTGCACGCGAAGGTTTTGACGTTGCGCTCGCCAGCACGACGGACACCGATGTGCAGATCAAGGACTGGTCACTCAAGCGGACGGCAAACGGGTATGTGGCAAAGCTCACGGGTAAAGACTTCAAGATTTCGCTCACGCTCAAACCAACCCAGCCGGTCATGCTGCAAGGCATTGACGGCCTGTCGCTCAAAGGCCCCGAGGAAAAAAACGCCAGCTACTACTACACAGAGCCGCAGCTTCAGGCGGAAGGGCTGATCTCCATGGGTGGCATTGACATGCCCGTCAAAGGCACCGCCTGGCTCGACCACGAGTGGAGCCACGAGCTGCTGCACCCCGATGTCGTGGGCTGGGACTGGATTGGCATCAATCTTTTTGACGGCGGCGCGTTGACGGCATTTCAGCTACGCGATGCCAATGGCCGCTCATTTTGGGGTGGCGGGTCCCTGCGCGCACCCGATGGGCGGTACTTTGCATTCACGCCCAACGCCGCAAAATTCAGCCCCGAGCGCACCTGGAAAAGCAGCTTGAGCCAGGCGGTGTACCCGGTGGAGTGGATCTTGCGCATGCCAACCGAGTTTTACTATGTCAGGGCCGTCATCAACAACCAGGAGCTGGACAGCCGCGCCTCCACCGGGGCCATTTACTGGGAGGGCTTGAGTAATCTGTTTGACGGCTCGGGCAGGCACATCGGCCGGGGCTACCTGGAGATGACCGGGTACGCCAAACCGCTGAAAATGTAGACGCTATATTTATAATAGCTTCTTATACACACTACACGGGGGCTAGAGGCCAATTTAACCCCTAAAATAGGCTAAATGACCGAAAATGCAATGACCACAGAACGCCCAAAATCCACCAACCCAAAATCACTCGGTGGCCTGCTGCCGTTTCTGCGTCCCTACCGTGGCCGCATTGCGCTGGCGATTGTTTTCCTGGTACTGGCCGCGCTGGCCACGCTGGCTTTCCCGCTGGCGCTGCGCAGCCTGATTGATGGCGGGCTGGTGCAGAGCGACAAGGGCATGCAGGTGATGGCCTTGCGCGAGCATTTTGCGGCGCTGTTTGGCGTGTCAGTGGCGCTGGGGCTGTTTTCTGCCGGACGCTTTTACATGGTGAGCTGGCTGGGTGAGCGCATCACGGCAGACCTGCGCAATGCCGTTTACCGTCATGTGCTGAACCAGAGTCCGCAGTTTTTTGAATCGACCCAAACCGGCGAAGTGTTGTCGCGCCTGACGGTGGACACCACGCTGGTGCAAACCGTGGTGGGCTCGTCGCTCAGCATGGGGCTGCGCAATACCGTCATGGGCACGGGCGCGCTGGCCATGCTGATCTGGACCAACCCGTATGTGATGACCCAGGTCCTGGGCGTGCTGGTGCTGATCGTGCTGCCCAGCCTGTGGTTTGGCAGGCGCGTGCGCAAGCTTTCGCGCGCCAGCCAGGACCGCGTGGCCGACTCCAGCGCCATCGCGGCCGAAGTGCTCAACGCCATTCCGGTGGTGCAAAGCTACACGGCCGAGGCGCGCGAATCAGCCCGCTTTGACGCCTCCACCGACAACGCTTTCAAGACCGCCGTGCGGCGCACCAAGGCGCGTTCGGTGCTGGTGGCCTTCATCATCATCGCCACCTCGGCCGCGTTGTTATGGGGCCTGTACCAGGGCACGCAGGCGGTGATGGCCGGGCGCATCACACCCGGGCACCTGGGGCAGACCGTGGTCTACGTGATCATCCTGGCCGGAGCGTTTGCGGTGCTAGGCGAGGTATACGGCGACCTGTTGCGCGCGGCCGGCGCCACCGAACGGTTGATG
>JAYVNK010000461.1:0-3246 GCA_043758475.1 Comamonadaceae bacterium
GCCCGCGCGCTGGTGCTGGAGCCCAAACTGGTGATCTGTGACGAGCCGGTGTCGGCGCTGGACGTGTCCATCCAGGCGCAAATCATCAATTTGCTCAGAGAGTTGCAAGCGCAGATGGGCCTGGCGCTGGTCTTCATTGCGCACGACCTGGCGGTGGTGAAACACATCAGCCAGCGCATCATGGTGATGTACCTGGGGCGCGTGGTGGAGCTGGCAAGCAAAGAGGCGCTGTATGCAGATCCGCGCCACCCCTACACCCAGGCGCTGCTGTCGGCGATTCCGCTGCCCGACCCCCGGCGCGAGCGAAACAAGACTGTGCAACTGCTGCAAGGCGATTTGCCATCGCCCATCAACCCGCCCTCAGGTTGCAGTTTTCGCACCCGCTGCCCGATTGCGCAGGCGGGCTGCGCGGCTGAGGTGCCGCTGCTGCGCCCATTGACGCTGCAGACCCGGGCGGCTTGCCTGCTGGCTTGCGTCTCTTGGCCTGAGTCCCCCCAACTCCCTGCATAAATCTCTTGGCATAATCTAAGCCTCACCGGGGACAGACCAGCGCCACAGCGCTGCTCTGTCCCTGCTACTTTTTATACCTGTTGTCTGACCCATTATGGCTACCATCCCCATTACCAAGCGCGGTGCTGAAAAGCTCAAGGCCGAGTTGCACAAGCTCAAAACCGTGGAGCGGCCCTGGGTGATCGGCGCCATTGCCGAAGCGCGGGCACAGGGCGATTTAAGCGAGAACGCCGAGTACGATGCCGCCAAGGACCGGCAAGGCTTTATTGAAGGCCGCATTCAGGAAATTGAAGGCAAACTGTCCGCCTGCCAGATCATCGACCCCGCCGACTTGCATGCTGATGGCAAAGTCGTATTTGGTGCCACCGTAGAGCTCGAGGACGAAGACTCGGGCACCAAGGTCAAGTACCAAATCGTCGGTGTGGATGAGGCTGACCTGAAGCTTGGCCTGATCAACATTGGCTCGCCGATTGCCCGTGCACTGATTGGCAAAGAACAGGGCGACACCGTCGAGGTGCAGGCGCCGGGCGGCATCAAGCATTACGAAATCATTGCGGTCAGCTATGTTTGATGTGGTGAGTGTGTTTTTTTACGGTTGATCCGTCCTTGGCGTTATGGCCCGTGCATGCCTCTGGCTGGCCGCCCTGTGGTGGGGCAGCTTGACCACCCTGGGTTTTGGGGTCGTGCCGTTGCTGTTTGTGCATTTGCCGACGCCTGCGCTTGCGGGTGGCATGGCGGCCCGGCTTTTTTCAGCGCAGACCTGGGTATCTGCCGTGTGTGGGGTTCTGCTGCTCATGCTGATGGCCCGCCAGGATCGCACAGCCAGCGCGGCCCATTTTATCCAAAAAAAGGAGGAAAATACGGCTGTAGCCCCTGTCCTATATGAAAAGTATGCTACTATTTTTATAACTGCCGGAATTTTGCTGGCTTTTCTGGCCGAGTTTGCCGTTGCACCCAGAATCGTGGCGCGGGAGAATTTAAAGCTGTGGCACACCGTGGGCAGCGCAATGTATCTGCTGCAATGGGTTTGTGCCGGGACCGCGCTCTGGAAATTGACTGCAAGCCGTCAGGTTTGACTGCGTTTTTTGATGCTGATCTGCTTGGGCTTGGCGCGTTTAACCTCGCCGCCCGCGGTCAGCCGCTGGTTGCCCAGCACGCGCAGGGTTTTGACCTCGGGGCGCTGGCCGCCGCGTTTGCTGTACTTTAAAACCTTGAAATCACGCGGGCCAGGCATGCGGTCTTCGTCTGGCGCGGCGCGTTCTTTCTCGGCTTTGGGTCGCCACAACACCAGCAGCTTGCCGATGTGCTGGATGGGCGCTGCATCCAGCTCATTGGCAAGCGTTTGAAACATGGCCTCACGCGCGGCGCGGTCGTCTGAGAAAACGCGTACTTTGATCAATCCATGGGCGTTGAGCGCCAGGTTGATTTCTTTTTTGACCGCGTCAGTGAGCCCGTCGCCGCCGACCATGACCACAGGGTCCAGGTGATGGGCCTCGGCACGGTGGTCTTTTCGCTGGGCAGGAGTGAGTTGGATGAGGGCCATGCCGCTATTATCGGTGACGATGGCAAACCCACAAGTCAAACCCCAACCCAAAGCGAAGCTCGCAGACCAAGCCAAGGCACCGCCAAACGCACTACCCAAGGCACTATCCAAGGCACTACCCAAGGCCCAGAGCAAGACCCAACCGAAGACAAAAGGCAGCAAGGTCAACCGCGCCTGGATCAATGACCACGTCAACGACCCCTACGTCAAACTGGCCAAGCGGGAGGGCTACCGCGCCCGCGCCGCATACAAACTCAAGGAAATTGATGAGACGTTTGGCCTGGTGAAGCCGGGCCATCTGGTGGTGGACTTGGGCTCTGTGCCTGGTGCGTGGAGCCAGTACCTGCGGCGCAAGTTCTCGCCCAAGTCGGCGACCAGCGGTGGAGCGGGGGCGGCGTTGCATGGCACCCTGAACGGCACCATCATCGCGCTGGATATTTTGCCCATGGAGCCGATTGAAGGCGTGGTCTTCCTGCAAGGCGATTTTCGCGACGCCAACGTGCTGGACAGGCTGGTGCAGGAGATGGCCGGGCGGCTGGCGGATGTGGTCGTGTCCGACATGGCCCCCAATCTGTCGGGCATCGACTCCGCCGATTCCGCGCGCATTGAGCATCTGGTCGAGCTGGCCATTGATTTCACCGAGGCCCACATGAAACCGCAGGGCGCGCTGGTGGCCAAGGTGTTCCATGGCAGCGGGTACGACACATTGGTGAAGATGTTCAAGCAGAGTTTTATCACCGTGAAGCCGGTCAAGCCCAAGGCGTCGCGGGACAAGTCTTCGGAGACGTTTTTGGTGGGCATTGGGCTCAAAGACCGTCAGTCGCCCCCGCCAAACCCGTAAGCAAGTGTGAATCCACACTGTAAATTGTGGGAAAAGCCCCGAAATACCTTGCTGCGCCTGTGGCTGAAAGCTCGAAAAACCGCAGGTACTCGCCTTGAAAAGCCTAAAATAGGGCGCAAGTATGCCAAGCCTTCTCAGTTCCCTTTTCCCCATCCGCACTGGAGCCCCGCTTGAATAATCAGTGGTTTTCAAAAATTGCCGTCTGGATGGTGATCGCACTCGTGCTGTTCACCGTTTTTAAACAATTCGACACGCGCAGCGTGGCCGGTGCTGGCTACGTCGGGTACTCCGATTTTCTGGAAGAGGTTCGCGGCAAGCGAATCAAAACCGCAACCATCGCTGAAGGCCAGGG
>JAYVNK010000462.1:0-10005 GCA_043758475.1 Comamonadaceae bacterium
CACCAGTGCGGTAGTAGCCGTCTACGGTGAAGGACTTGATGTTTTGCGCTGCGCTGGTGCCGCTGTAGCCCAGCGTGGTGTAGCCACGCACTTCGGCCAGACCCGGCGTGCCAGTGGGGACAATTGCGCCGGTAGCTTCGTCGACGAAACGCATCTCCTGCCCTGGCAGCGCAGGCCCCTGACAGTAAGCGCGGCGCGAAAGCGGCCAATAGTGCCACGTTACCGCGCAGTTGCCGCAGGTCTCGGTGGCCCCGTAAATATTGCACAGCTCGGTGATGCCCAGCTTGTCCACTGCAAACAAAAACTCCTGCGGGCTGCCGATAGTGACGCCGGTGCGCAAGCTGGCCAATTTCTGCCGGTCGTAGCTCGGGTGTTGCGCCATGGCGGCAGACATTGCGGGCAGCGTGTAGATGGAAGTGCATTGCTCGCGCGCAATCGTCTGCAACGCCAGTGCAGCGTCAAATTTTTCCATCAGCACCAACGTAGCGCCGTGCGAGAACGTGGCGGGCAGGGCGTTGGCGCTGCCAAAGGCCCAAAACAGGGGAGATGACAGCAGCACGCGGTCTTGATGGGTCAGGCCCTGGCGCTCGCCAATGTTGAAAGCGTTTTCGATCACCGCAAAGTGGCGCAAGGGCACGGCCTTGGGCGCACTGGTGGAGCCCGAGGTGTAAAGCACCAGTGCGTCATCGCCTGCGCTGGCCGCTTCACCTGGAGCAAGGGCTTCAAACCTCGGGGCGCTTTGGATGATGGTCTCGTAACTGGCCAAGTTGGCCAAGTTGTTGTGCCCGCTGCCCAAAAGCCAGATTCGATCTGTCGTTGGCACACCCGGCGTGCCCTGCAAAGCTGCCAGGCTGGCCGCAAAGTCATGGTCACCGAAACGGGGCGAGGCCACCAGTACTGACAGCTTCGCATCGGGCAGCAAAAATGCCAGCTCGGAGCGGGTTGACCAGGTGCTCAACGGCACGGCAGTGGCACCCACGGCACCTGCGCCCAGACACACATCCAGCCATTCCACGCAATTCCCCAGCAGCAGCCCCACGCGGTCGCCGTGCTTGACGCCGCTGGCCCGCAAGGCCCCCGCTACCCTGGCGGCACGGTCAGCCAGGTCGCGGTAGCTGAAGCGGCCCTGCGTGCAGACTAAGGCTGTGGCGTCTGGCAAGGCTTGTGCCTGCTCGCGCACCAGTTCAATCAGGGTTCGGGCAAAGGGAGCTTGCATCCGAATCACTCCATCTTGGCGCCGGAAATCTGAACCACTTCTTTCCACTTCACACGTTCGCGCTCGGCAAAGGCTGCGGTTTCCTTGGGCGTCGTGGCCACGGCGCGTGCACCCGTTTCCAGAAAGCGCTGTTGCATGGCGGGCTCGGCGGCAATCGCCTTGATGGCCGCAGACAATTTGTCCACAACTGCCGATGGCGTGCCTTTGGGCACTACAAACGCGCCCCAGGATGTGATGATGAAATCAAGCACGCCTGCCTCGGCCATGGTGGGTACTTCGGGCATGGTGGGCCAGCGCTCGGACGCGGTGACGGCCAGCGCCCTGACCTTGCCCGCCTTGATCAACGGTGTGTAGCTTGCAATGTTGTCTATGGCGAAATCGGTGTCCCCCGCCATCAGGGCGGGCATCGATTGCGCGGCACCGCGGTAGGGGATGTGCACGGCCTGGATGCCCGTACGCGCGCGGAACAGTTCCCCCGAAAGGTGCGGCGTGGTGCCGACACCCGCTGAGCCGTAGCTCACGCCCTTGGGCTGCTTGCGCGCCCAGGCCAGAAACTCCTGCACTGTCTTTGCCGGGTGCTGCGGCGCCACCACGAAGATGTTGCAGTTTTGCCAGATCATCGAAACATATTCAAAGTCCTTCGCAGGGTCGTAACCGAGGTTGGCAAAAAGAAACTGGTTGATAGAGAGCGTACCGATGGTGGCTGATGCAATCATGTAGCCGTCGGCCGGTGCGCCGCGCACCGCCTGCATGCCGATGTTGCCGCCCGCGCCGGTGCGGTTGTCCACCACAAAATTCTGCCCCATCCGGGCTTGCAGCTTCTCGGCCAGTGCGCGCGTGAGAATATCCGACGCACCACCTGCCGTGAACGGCACGATGATCTTGACCGGAGCTTCTGGCCAGCTGGTAGTTTGCGAAAAGGCAGCCGTCAATGTGGTCGGAAGGGTGGCTGTTGCAGCGGATACAGCGGCAGTTTGGACCAGTAATCGTCTTGAAATCATGGGGTCGTCTCTTTCCGTTGTTTGGGCAACAGGGCGTTGCCAATAATCTGTCGCATGACTTCTGCCGTGCCGCCGCCCAGGCGGCACATGCGCGCGTCGGCAAAGGCACGGGCAATCGGGTATTCCCACATATAGCCCCAGCCGCCAAAAAATTGCAGGCATTGGTCCATCACACGGCCTTGCAGCTCCGTGGTCACCAGCTTGGCGGCGGCGGCGTCTGTGGCATCGAATTTGCGTTGCAGGTGCAGTTCAATGCAGCGGTCCACAAACACGCGCTGCACCAGCACTTCGGCGTGCAGCTCGGCCAGCTTGAAACGCGTGTTCTGAAAATCGCCCAAAGTCTGGCCGAACATTTTTCGCTCGGTCACGTAGTCAATCGTCCATTGCAGCGCCGCCTCGGAACTTGACACGCCGCGAATCGCCTGCACCAGGCGCTCTTGCGATAGCTGTGTCATAAGTATGGCAAAGCCAGCGCCCTCATGTCCGAGCAGGTTGCCCACGGGCACCCGCAGGTCTGAGAAAAAAAGCTCGGACGTGTCCTGCGCCTTGCAACCAATCTTTTCCAGCTTGCGCCCACGGGTGAAGCCGGGTCGATTGGTTTCGACAAGAATCAGGCTGACGCCTTTGCCGCGCGCTTTCGGGTCGGTCTTGCAGGCCAGCAGCAGCAAGTCGGCGCTGTGGCCGTTGGTGATGAAAACTTTCTGGCCGTTGATGACGTAATCGTCCCCGTCACGGATGGCCTGGGTGCGCATGGCCTGCACGTCGCTGCCGCCGGAGGGCTCGCTCATCCCCAAGGCAACGACCACCTCACCGGTGGCCATTTTGGGTAGCCACTTCTGTTTTTGTTCTTCGGTTCCAAAGTCAACCAGATAAGGCGCTACGATGTCGGAGTGCAAATAGAACGTGGGCCCGGTGGCACCCGCCCGCGCCATTTCCTCAATCAAGATGGTGCTGTGCAAAAAGTCGCCACCCATGCCGCCGTACTGGTCCGGCACGTTGCAGCACAGCAGACCCATCTCAGCCGCCTTGTGCCACAAGGCGCGCGGCACTTGGCCGGCTTTTTCCCAATCGGCATGGTGTGGCGTCACGTGTTCGGTGATGAAGCGGCGCACCGTGTCGCGAAAGGCGTTGTGGTCGGGGTTGAAGAGGGTGCGTGGAATCATGGCTTCTTCTGAATCAAAATCAAAATCAAATCTGACTTGCGTTCAGAGTTGAGCTGCACACACGCCGCTTGGCGCGAGGAGTTGCGCGATGGCATCGTAAGCGTAACCAGATTCACGCAGAATCTCGGCGCTGTGTTCGCCCAGATTGGGCGGCGGGCGCGTGATCTGGGGAGGGGTTGCACTCATGCCGATGGCATTGCGCGGCATGCGCAGCGTGCCTTCAGTCGGGTGCTCCATCATTTCCCAGAACTTCACGCTCTGCAGGTGCGGGTCGGTCGTCAGGTCCTCAAGCGTGTTCACCACCGAGAACGGAATGTCCTGGGGACTGAGCAAGGCCAGCCATTCGGCGTTGGTCTTGCGCGCGACCTGGCGTTCAATCTCGTCCCACACATCGCGAAAATGCTTTTGCCGCGCGGCAAAGGTGGCAAACCGCTCGTCTTTCATGATGTACGGCTCGCCCGCCAGCTCAAAAAAACTGTTCCAGTGTGCGTCCGAGTACGGCAGCAGCGCCAGGAACCCGTCTTTGGTTTTATACGGCCGACGCGCCGCCGTGGCTACGGGCAGATAACCCATATCCCCCACGGGCGGCTCAAACACGTGGCCCCACTGGTGCTCCAGCATGTTGAAGGCGGCCATGGTCTCGAACATGGCCACGTCCACCTGCTGGCCTTCGCCCGTGCGCATACGGTGCATCAGCGCCAGCACAATGGCGTAGGCCGCGTGCACGCCACTGATCTTGTCGGCAACGATGGTGGGGATGAAGCGTGGCTGGCCTGCGACAACGGTTTGCAGCATGGCCAGGCCCGATGCCGCCTGAATGATGTCATCATAGGCGGGACGCCCTGCGTAGAGTCCATCATCGCCATAGCCGGTGAGGTGGCAATACACCAGGCCCGGGTTGGAGGCAGACAGCGTCTTGTAGTCCAGGCCGAGCCGGTTTGCGGCCGGGGTGCGCATGGAATGCAGCAGCACATCGGTCTTGGCGACCAGCTGTTGCAGAATGGCGCGGCCTTCAGGGCGTTTGAGGTCGACCACGATGCTGCGCTTGCTGCGGTTGCTGGTCAGGAAAAACGCCGCCATTTTGGGTGAGCGGCGCGGGCCGATGGAACGCGTCAGGTCGCCTTCTGGCGGCTCGAGCTTGACCACGTCGGCACCCATGTCGCCCAGGTATTGACCCGCGACGGGGCCAAAAATCATCGAGGCGACTTCCAGAACGCGGATGCCTTCGAGGGGTAGTTTTTTCATAGCACTGCCACCGGTGACAAAGGACTGCCGGTTGCGCCGACAATAGGCAGCGCACTGGCAACAAACAGAAATTCATGGCGACCACTGGCTACCAGCGGGTCGAGCATCAGGCCTTCAAGCAGGGGCATGCCATGGTCGCGGATCAGGCATTGGTGCACGGGGAACACTTTGCCTTCAGGAAATGGCAGCACTTCAACCGCAAAGTTGTCGGCACCCACAATGGCCACATCGCGCTCCACCAGCCACATCGCCGCCTCAACGTTGATGCCGGGCTCCACGTCAAAAGACGGATTCTTGACGCCTTTTTGCAATTCAAGCCAGCCGGTGCGCAGCAGCACGGCGTCGCCGCGCCCAACCTGCACGCCAGCCGCCGTGGCAGCAGCATCCATGTCCGCAGCAGTGATGGATTCACCCGGCCCCAGAACCCGTCCTTTCAGCCGCACCAGGTCCAGCAAGACACCGCGGGTAAAAATCGGCGGCATCTTCTCGACACCCAAGCGGGCTGCGCCCGTGGTGCTACGGATGGTGTCGCCCAGGTAGCCGTTGTACAGCTTGTCGTCGTACCAGGCGTGGCACAGCGCATCGACGTGTGTGCCAATATGCAGCGGCATCACCACCGAGTCTTCGGCAAACTGAAAGCCGCCGGGGCGCTTGCTGCCCGTCACGGCATAGTCGCCGCCGTCGCGGCCCATGAAATGCTGCAAACCGCAGCGGTGCGCAGGCACTGGCGTTTTGCTGGAGAGCAACTGCGCCAGGCGCAATACCTCGCCGGTGCGCACCAGGCCGCTTGCGCGTTTGACCTCGCCCGGGCCGATGAAATTGAGTGCGCCTTTTTCATCGTCGGGACCCCAGCGGTTCCAGGCGTTTGGTTTGTTTTCAATCACGCTCATGATCTCGTTCACTTTCTCACTTTCTATACCCCAGGCGAACTGAAAGGCGTCGGGCCGCATCACGCAGCTTGGCCACGG
The DNA here is from genome assembly GCA_043758475.1 of Comamonadaceae bacterium. Lineage (GTDB taxonomy): Bacteria > Pseudomonadota > Gammaproteobacteria > Burkholderiales > Burkholderiaceae_C > JANYCG01. Next base: position 5,594 of record JAYVNK010000462.1, read on the forward strand.
CCGGGTCATGCTCTGTGAGACTGTCACCCATCATGGTCAGGGCCAAAACGATGGCACCGGCAGCGTCAAATACAGGCGCGCTCACGGCGTTCACGCCGAACTCGTTCACATCAAGAATGATGGCGTCGTAAATGGACGCCAGGCGCTGCTCCCGCACCACGGCCAAATGCGCCTCTACCGCTTCCCGCGTCTTGAAGGGTGCATCTGCAATGTGCTGCATGGCGGCAATCTCGGCGTCAAGGTAACGTGCGGTCAGCTGGGGCTCCGAGAAGGCGGCAAACACCTTGCCCGTGGACGAGCCCAGCAGCGGCAGCACCATGCCACAACGCAGGCGAACATCCAGCGCCTTGCGCGCCTCGATCCACCAGATCAGCGTCGGCCCCAGGTTGCCCCACACGCCCAGGCCCACGGTCTTGTCGGTTTCGCGGTTCAGGTCTTCCAGGATCGGGCGCGCCAGGTGCACGGCGTTGAGCGTGGCAACGTGGTCCGAGCCCGAGGCCATGTCGGCGCCGTTGTCATACGGGTGCACCACCATGTATTTGCCTGCGCCAAACGCCAGAGGCTTGCGGGCGCTGCCCACAATGCGCTCCACCCGGCCCAGGAAAAGCAGGTGGTCGCCGCCAGGGTAGGTGGCTTCGGTGCGACATTCAAGGTGCGCCGAGCAGCCATCGATCATGGGCACGCCATCAATGCCGGGCGTAGTGGCAACGCCGTCAAACCGGTCCGCTCCGGATTTCGCGAAGCGGTTGGATACATCAACCTGATCTTCAGACAGGATGTTCACGATAAAGCGCTTGGCCGTGCTGTACACGGGATAGGCACGTGCATTCGTGCGCAGGCTCCACACAATCAGCGGCGGGTCGAGCGACACCGAGTTGAATGAGTTGGCCGTCATGCCAATCGGCTTGGCATCGTCGTCCAGCACAGTGATTACGGTCACGCCTGTGACGAACGAGCCCAGGCAGCGGCGCAGCTCGGTCGGGTCTATGGCAGACGGCACCGGTGAATCTGCGAGGGCGGTGCTATTGACGGCGTTCATGTTGGGTTCAAGTTCGATGCGGTTCGCAATGCATCAGGCCATCAAGTTCTGGCGGAAAGTTTCGCCTTCGTACTCAGTGCGGTACACGCCACGCTTTTGCAGAATCGGCACCACCTGGTCCACAAAATCTTCCACGCTGTCGGGGTTGGTGGTGGGGCTGAGGTTAAATCCGTAGCAGCCGGTCTCGCGCCACATGCGTTCAATCTCGGCCGCAACGTGCTCGGGCGTGCCGACCAATTGCGGAATCGCCACCGACAGGGCCCACTGCGCCGCCGCCTGGCGCAATGTGACCGTGCCACCATCGGCCCCGCTCAGGGTGGCGGCCATCAGCCCGCGCGAGGCCTGGGTTTCCATCTCCTTCATCGGCCGGTCTGGGTCAAACTGGCTCAGGTCAACGCCAAATACACCGGAGAGGCGCGCCAAAATTGCGTCCAGCGGAATACGCTCTTTAAGCTCTTCCATGCGGGCCTTGGCCTCGGCTTCGGTACTGCGCACAATCGGCTGCAGTCCGTACAGCACCTTGGGCGCTTCCGTTTTGCAGTGTTCTTTGGCGGCGGTGCGCAACTGCTCCATGCTTTTGATCATGCCCGGCACGTGGCCCTGGATGGCGAAGATGACCTCCGCGTGGTCCATTGCAAACTTCATGCCCCGGCCACTGGAACCGGCCTGGAACAGTACCGGCAGGCCATAGTCTGACGGCAGCACCGGTGCCACGGCCTTGCAGCTTAAATATTTGCCCTTGAAATCAACCTGCTTGATCTTGGCGGGGTCGGCAAACTGCCCGGTGGCGGCGTTCTTCAAAATGGCATCGCGCGGCACGCTGTTCCACAGCTCGTAGCAGATCGCCATGAATTCATCGGCCTGGTCATAGCGCTCGTCGTGCGGCATCTGCGCGCCCATGCCGTTGGCCATGTGCTCGGCCATGCTGAAGCCCGAGACGATGTTCCAGCCCACGCGGCCCCGGCTCAGGTAGTTGAGCGTGGACAGCCGCCGCGTGGCCAGATACGGTGTGGTGCCGGTGGTAGACAGCGTGACGCCAATGCCCAAGTGCCTGGTGGCCGCCGCCATGATGGCCACCAGCGGCATAGGGTCGTGGTTAGGCCACGACGCTCCGTACTGCACCGATGGCACCACGCTGCTTTTGTAAACCGCGTGCGTGGCCGGACTGTCTGCAAAGAACACGCCATCAAAACAGCCGCGCTCCAGTGTGCGGGCCAGGTTTTGCCAGTAGGCAAAGTCTTGCAAGCCATCCAGCTGCTCGTCTTTGGGGTCGGCCCAGCCCAGCAGGGTGTGGGTGCACGCCGTATGGATCAGCATCTGCATCAGGTGCATTTTGTTCGGCATGAGGTTTGTCTCTCTCGGGTCTTTTTGAATCTTGAAATCGGTGACGGGATGCTTCAGCGAATCAGGGAACGCACGTAGTCCTCGCCCAGACCCACTTCTTTGCAATGTTTTGTATAGCGGTCAAGCCGAAGAAACACATCGTCGTAGTCGGTCGGGTTGCCTGCGTCATCCACGTACACAAGCGGGCCATTGACCCAGAACACGGCCGTCATATGGCCCACGTCGGGGTGGATGTAAAGCGTGTGGATGTGCCCTGCCGGCTCGTAGGCAAAGCTGCCCGCACGCGCCACCCAGTCGTGCTCGCGATAGCCCCAGGCACCGTCCAGCGTCCAGGCTGTCACGGGCGACGCATGGCGGTGGCGCTGGATGGTGCCCTTGCCTTCGGCTTTCAGAATGCTGATCCAGCCGCCATTGGCCACGTCAAACAGCAGCGGGCGCACTTTGCCCATCTTGCCCAGCGCGTACCATTTGTTGTCGTCAGCCATCACGTCGGGCTGATACATCTCGGGCAGCGTATAGGGGGAATTGGGGATGTTAATCATGCGGATGTTTACCCGGTAAATGCTTTAATATTCTAAATGGTAGCTAATATATACTCATGAGTATACTAGGGTTTGCCCGCACCTGTGCTTTGAGGCGCTGGTCAATTTTGCTATTATTGTAATAGCTTCTTATGCATGCCTCACGGTGGCTACGGGCACTTTTGATGCGTAAACGTGACTAAAAGTGTGGTTTTGGGAACATTTTGACGCTGTGGCCAGCGCCAGCACTTCCTCTTTCACTTTCAATCCCACGCCGGTCAGCTTCAAGCTGCGCGCCTGGGCAGACTGTGCCCGGCGCGACCCAGTGCGATGCGCGCATCGGTGAAGCGGCGCAGACCGTCCCAAGGCTGCCGTTGATGGAGAGAGACAGAGGGAGAGGCAGAAGGTGAAGGAGCGGCACCAGATCCTGGTAGATGGCCATGTAGTTGCGCTTGAAGCGCAATTGAGCCTCGATAAATTCCCGATGGGGCTCGCAGGTGGAGGTCGTTAACTTGACCTGAATCGGTGGCCGGGGTGGGGGAATTTGATCGGGTGTGCCGGTGGCCACCCCGGGGGAATTTGCCTTGAGCTCCCCTATGCGCTTGGCATAGGTGCGTATGGTCTTTCGGTCAATTCCGGTGACACGTTCAATCTGGCGGTGGCTGGTGTTGGTCGCCAGCAGCGTGGCTATCGTTGTTTGTAGGTGTGGTTTCAAGACGTTCAATCCGGTTTCCCTCAATTAGTGAGGGGGTGAAGGTAACGTCCTGCCTGGTACACACCGAGACGCTGAAACAGCCGGGTTTAACCAGCCGTCACGCCGCGCTCAGGGTGGGGGAATTTGAGGTGGCCACAAGTGGGGGATATACAAGGCCCGCGCTGACACCGACAATGTGCCGCACACGCCCCATCCGCATGCCACCGGCATTCGCGTCTGAAGCAATCAAAAATTTTCCAAACCAGACCCATGCGGGGTGTGATAGCATGTGTTCATGCGTTGAACATATCGCCTTGATCTGTTCACGCGCCGCCAAACCGCTACCTGCCGCACCTTGCAAATTGGTGCCGGGCATGGCGGTAGCGTGGCAAAGGCACTTTCACTCCCGCCAGAAAAGAACCAAAGCAACCATCGTGACCCCGCACGACCTGCACGAAGACAGCCACCTCAAGGTGCTGCGCATTCTTGAATCCAACCCCGACATCAACCAGCGCGAGCTGGCCGAGGCCGTGGGCGTGAGCCTGGGCAAGCTCAACTTCTGCCTGAAAGCCTTGATGGAAAAGGGCTTTGTGAAAGCGCAGAACTTTCGCAACAACCAGAACAAGCTCTCGTACTACTACCTGCTCACGCCCAGCGGCGTGGCGGCCAAGGCGGCCATCACGGCGCGCTTTCTGGAGCGCAAGCTTCATGAGTACGATGCACTCAAAGCCGAAATTGAGGCCATCAAATCAGAAGCGAAGAACGCCGACGGCAACAAGGCGCAAACCGACAAACCATCGCAACAAACATGACT
>JAYVNK010000463.1:0-3221 GCA_043758475.1 Comamonadaceae bacterium
TTATTTTCTCATTGCGCAGGTCGGTGATGACCCTAAGCTCTTGATTCGGCAGAGATTTCTTCAGTTTTGCAGCAATTTCGCGACAATAATTGGCCTGTGCGTCGGTAATATTGAGCAAAGCCACCTGCACCGGGGCCAGCCAGGTAGGCAGCGCACCCGCGTGCTCCTCAATCAAAATCCCGATAAAACGCTCCAGGCTGCCCACAATGGCGCGATGCAGCATGACCGGGTTGTGCCGCGCGCCGTCTTCGCCCACGTACTCCGCGCCCAGGCGCTCGGGCATGGAAAAATCAACCTGCATGGTGCCGCATTGCCACTGTCGGCCAATCGCGTCTTTCAGCGTGTATTCAATCTTGGGGCCATAAAACGCGCCGTCGCCCGGCGAAATTTCAAACTCGCAGCCCGACAGGCGAAGCGACTCCATCAGCGCATGCTCCGCCTTGTCCCAGCTTTCGTCCGAGCCGATGCGCGCTTCAGGCCGCGTAGCCACTTTGTAGATGATGTTCTTGAAGCCGAAGTCGGCATAGACTTTTTGCAGCAGCGCCGTATAGGCCACGCACTCGGGCAGGATGTGCGATTCGGTGCAGAAAATGTGCCCGTCATCCTGCGTGAAGGCCCGAACGCGCATGATGCCGTGCAACCCGCCAGTGGGTTCATTGCGATGGCATTGGCCAAATTCGCCGTAACGCAGCGGCAGGTCGCGGTAGCTCTTGATGCCCTGGTTGAAAATCAGGATGTGGCCCGGGCAGTTCATCGGTTTCAGGGCGTAGTCGCGCTTTTCTGATTCTGTGGTGAACATGTTGTCGCGGTACTTGTCCCAATGGCCGGTCTTTTCCCACAGGCCCTTGTCCAGGATTTGCGGGCCTTTCACCTCCTGGTAGCCGTTGTCCTGGTACACCTTGCGCATGTACTGCTCCACGCCCTGCCAGACGGTCCAGCCCTTGGGGTGCCAGAACACGGTGCCGGGCGAATGCTCGTCAATGTGGAACAGGTCCAACTCGCGGCCCAACTTGCGGTGGTCGCGCTTTTCGGCTTCTTCCAGCATCGTCAAATGCAGTTGCAACTCATCTTTGGTCGCCCAAGCCGTGCCGTAGATGCGTTGCAGCATTTCATTTCGATGGTCACCGCGCCAGTACGCGCCGGCCAGCTTCATCAGCTTGAAGTGTTTCAGCTTGCCGGTGCTGGGCACGTGGGGGCCGCGGCAGAGGTCTTCGAAATTGCCTTCGCGGTACAAAGACACGTCTTCATTCGCCGGGATACTGGCAATGATTTCCGCCTTGTAATGCTCGCCTTGGGCTTTGAAATACGCCACCGCTTCGTCGCGCGGCAGCACGCGGCGCGTGACGGGTTCGTCCTTGTTGGCCAGCTCGGCCATCTTTTTCTCGATAGCGGCCAGATCGTCCAACGTGAATGGGCGTTTGTAAGAAAAGTCGTAGAAAAAACCGTTCTCGATTACCGGGCCAATCGTCACCTGAGCATCGGGGAACAGCTGTTTAACGGCATAGGCCAGCAAGTGGGCCGTCGAGTGGCGAATCACATCCAGGCCATCGGCATCTTTGGCGGTGATGATTGCCAGCGCGCTATCTGCCGACATCTCGAAACTGGTGTCAACGACTTTGCTTGCATTCTCGGGGGCATCAACAGGCCTGACCTTGCCCGCCAGCGCGGCCTTGGCCAGCCCGGAACCAATCGATGCAGCCACCTCTGCCACCGTCACCGGGCCGGGATAGTCGCGTTTGGAGCCGTCTGGCAGTGTGATTTGGATCATGATGTTCACTTGAATTGTTGCGAGCGGAAAAGCTGTTAAACCCGGACGAAAAAAACGCGGCATCTGCCGCGATTTGACACTAAATTTGTAGCTAACTATGTAGAAGGCGTGCGGGCTACCACCTTATTCGACAAGGAATCTGTGCAAAAGTAGTTCGCGGTGCCATAACCGGTTTGTCTTTCTCGCTCTTGTTGGGAACTGAACGGCCCTGATTTTACACGGTCTACCCCAGCACAGCCGATTCAAGCGGCGGCCCAAACAGTGACCGCCCCTGCCGCTGATCGGCCTGATCCCAGGTCCGCGCGTGGACGAATGAAGATTTCCACATCACGATTGAACAAAGTGATGTAGTGCAGCAATCGTTCGCTTGAAAAGCGGCTGAGTTTGTAGTTTTTGAGTTCTGAGACATGCGGCTGGGCGATACCCAGGCGCTTGGCAAGGGCGATTTGGGTCAGGCCTTCAGCGAACATCAAAGTGTTCAGCCTCATTGCCAGCTTGACGCGCAATTGCCGCTCGTCCGCGTCAGGCAAGCCCAAATCGGCGAAAACATTGCCCGTCCCCATCTCGATGGTTTCAATCGTTTTGGATTTGGCAGGGTTCATCTTGGCGTTAATTTTGGCGCTCATAGTGTTCCTTGTAATGTTGCTGAGCCAGCTTGAGGCGGTCTTGAATCAGGTCAATATCGCTTTGAGCCGTCCGAATGCGTGGCGAATTGCATTCATTGTCAAAAACGGAAGATTTCGCAACTATCTCCACTGTTCGCGCCAAACTGTCTGGTGGGTAAAGCCAGTCGCCATTTGCGAACATTTCAAACAATTCAGCAGACGCGGCTTTGGCGTGCCGGAATTCGACTGCTTCAACGTGAGGCACCGTTTGAAAATCAACCCCGGGCTTGAGTCGGAAAGTCCACGCGTGTTGGCGGGCCGGACGCAATCCCGGGCCAAATCCAACGGGTTCAAAGTACTTGGCATAACCCGGCCCAAAGGCGCTCCAGTCAAACCGATACATCACGCCCGATCCAGAATCAGCCGGAGTAAACCTCTGTTTTTCGTTTTCCCATTGGGCACATGCAAAAAAAGCAGCCACCTCCACATTGGAAGTCAAATCCAGCAGTGTGGTGGGTATGCCGTAATGCTGCGCAAGTCCATGCCAATCAACCTCATAACCACGGGTTTTACAAATATCCATGAACGGATGTTTTTGCATCAACAGTTCCAGCTCAGCGACTCGAAAACGTTCGAGTGTCAGTTGAGCTTTGAGATCCCATTCATCCAATTTCATATTCCGCAGCAACGAAGCCGTGCAGGTAGCCGCCCACCACTTTAGCGAAATACCCGCGAAAACAAAATGAGAAAAAAAGCCCGCAGGCGAACCTGCGGGCTTTTTGCGGGTGACAGCCTGAATCGTCGGGTTATTCAACTCAATGAAATTGCTCTTCTTCGGTAGACCCTGT
>JAYVNK010000464.1:0-3221 GCA_043758475.1 Comamonadaceae bacterium
TGCTCCACCACGCGCTTGAAGTGAACGGCGCGGTGCAGTTCATGGTTGGCCCGCTGCGTGGGCGTCATGTCCAGATCATCGGCAATGAAGCCCGTCCACATGGTGGAGCTGACGTGCATGTTCAGCGTGAGCGCGGTAGCGCCGCAGTGGCGGCCAATCTCGGCCGCTGTCATCACGTAGGTGGCAAAGTCGGCACCCCAGCCGCCATATTGCTCAGGCACGCAGATTTTGAGCAAGCCTGCCGCGCGCATGTCGGCATAGTTTTCAAACGGGAAAACGGCGTTGCGGTCAATCTCGAAGGCACGCGGTGCAAACTTGTTTTTGCCCAAATCGGCTGCGATGGCCAGAAGTTCTTTTTGCTTGGGCGTCAACTCGGTGTAGTCGCCTGCAATGCTGGGGGAGACGTATCGCGTGGCTGAAGTGGCGGCCATCTTTGGAGCGGTTGGCAAGACAGGAGCTGGAGAATCAACGGTTGCAGACATCACATGTCTCCTCAGGTCGGAAAATGCAGTTTCAAAAATTTCAATACGGCGCTATTGAACGCGTCCGGCAGTTCCATATTGCCGAGGTGCCCCACGCCGGGCAGGCAAGCGTATTCGGCACCGGCAATGCGCGCCGCCATCTTTTCCATCACCCGGGGCGCGGCGTTTTTGTCAAGCTCGCAGGCCAGGCACAACGTGGGTACAGTGATGTTGGGCAAATTCTCAAGCCGGTTGAATGACACGATGGCCGAGAGTGCGGCGCGGTAGGTGGCCTCGGGCACGCCACTCATCACGGCTACAGCAGCGGCCATGTCAGCGTTGGACGCGCCCGGCGCAAACATGCCGCGCACAAGTTCAGGTGCCAAACCTGCCATGCCTGCCCCTGCATCCAGCGGGGCAAACCGGGACTTCAAAAACTGCTGCTGCCAGTCGCCACCCGGTTTGCCAAACGCGGGTGACGTGGCAAACAGAATCAGGCCATGAATCTGGGCTGGCACCAGCGCAAAAGCCTCTTGCGCAATCATGCCGCCCATGCTGTGGCCCAGCACCACGTTGCGACGCGCGCCAATGAGCGCGATGAGGCGGTGCAACGCGCGGGCCAGCCCACCGTTGGTGCAGGGCTCAACCAGCGCAGAGCCGCCATAGCCCGGCGCGTCCCAGGCAATCGCGCGGTACCCGTTGCTGGCGAGCGCAGGCAGCGTCTGCGCCCACGCCTGCCGGCCACCCCCCACGCCGTGCAGCAGAAACACAGCGGTGTCGCCAGTGCCTTGCTCTGAATAGTTGGGGAGTGTCATGGTGATACAAACGATAGTGATGCTAAAAATGGTGATGCGAATTGCGTTACTTCAAATCGCCGCACAGTTGCCCTGAATCCACCACCCTCTCGCCATCCAGCATCACCGTGCAGCCTTTGAGCGGTAGATCAAAATGCCCCAGCGTGTGTCGCCCCGCCACTTCATTGGCCCCGGTGGAATACAAAAAGTTGCCGGCAAACGCGCGCAGCTCGGTGCCGTTGAAATCATTCTTGTCATAAAACGCCATCGAGTCCCAGCGCGCCTGCGGGTTCATGCCCCAGCCCACGTGCGACACGGCATAGGCCTCGGCATCGCCCCAGGCGGCAAAGTAGCTGCGCATCAAATCGGCGTCCAGGCCATGGCCTGCAATGTCGGTGACGAAGTCGTTGGCGATGGTCAGCACTACGGGCTTTTCCAGATAGCGCTTGAAGGTTAAATTGACGTCGCCCTCGTTCATCACCAGCGTGCCGTTAACGCTGCCTTGGGCCGGGAACGCCAGGCACAGGCCTCCGGGCCAGTGCGAAATGCTGCCAGGCCGCGCGGTGTAACCCCAGCCGCCACCGACCCGGGCGTCCGCAAGATTGATGTTCAGATCAGTCCCGGCCGCAGAAGTGACCCGCATCAATTTGGCGTTTTTCAAGCGCTTCATGCCGGCCTTTACCTTGGGCTCCAGCGCCGCGTTGGGCACGCAGCGCTCCAGCACCTCGGGGTGTTCGTTGGAGACCATCAGCACGCGCGCACCACCGGCCAGAATCTGCGGCAGCTCGGGCGCATGGAGCAGCCCTTCCACGGTCAGGTCTGCTACAAATACAGATGCTGCCAATGCTTGTATGACAGGGGCTAGGGCCTGAATTGCGTCTGAAGCGCCGGTGGAACGCACCGGTACCGGTGCTGTCGGCTTCGGGCTGATTAGCACGACATGAAACGCCCGCGCACCCAGGCGCGCCAGGGCCAGCTCGGCCAGTTGCACGTTGACCGGACGCGATTGAGTCTCTGATAGAACTGCCGCCGTGTCGCCCGCCTTCACGCCGCACAGCGCAAAGGCCTCAGAAAAGCTGTCTATCCACCGGTCTTCGATGCGTTGTTGCAACATGGTTTTCTTTCAATTTCTGGTGCGCAAAGCTGGCGTAAAAGCCGCCATAAAAAGCCTGCATTACAGGCGCGACCCCAACCCAAAATACCCGCCCGCATGGAACAGCAACGGGGCGGTGTCCGCACTGGTGAAGCTCTCCACCTCGGCGATGAACAGGCAATGGTCGCCCGCAATCTGCCGCGACACGGTGCGGCATTCAAACCATGCCGCAGCACCATGGATCAGCGGCAGGCCGTGCTGGTTTTGGGCGTAGTCTATGCCTTCAAACCGGTTTTTGCCGTGCGATGCAAACTGGCGCGACACCTCCACCTGCGCCTCGGCCAGCACGCTGACCACAAAGCGCTCTGCCGCATCGAAGGCCGCCAGGCTGGGCGACGAGACGCGCAGCGCCCACACAATCAAGGGCGGATCGAGCGACAGCGCGCCAAATGAATTTACCGTCAACCCCACCAGATGGCCGTCTGCGGCGCGCGTGGCGATGACCGTCACGCCCGTGCCAAACTGGCCCAGGCAATGGCGCAGGGCTTTCACATCGATGGAAGGCCTGGATGTTGGGGTATCCATCCGTGTGGGGGGCTCTGCCTCTGCCTGGGGTGTTGCTAAAACGCGCATGCAGTGCATAATATATGAACATTCATGCAATATCAAGAAAAGTTTATCGATGGCTACCTGTCGTACCTGCTGTCGCGGGCAGCGCACACGGTGTACCGCGAGTTTCACGCCACCGTGCAGTCTGCCGGGTTAAGCTCGCTCGAATGGCGGGTGCTGGCCACACTGTCAGACGGCGACGGACTGACGATAGGCGACCTGGCGCGCGAGGTGCTGACCCAGCAGCCCACACTGACCAAGCTG
>JAYVNK010000465.1:0-3214 GCA_043758475.1 Comamonadaceae bacterium
CATGCATTAATCGGCCTGCAACCCAATCATCAAGGACGAAAAAAGCTCCTGAATACATAGCTAATGGCATGCTTGACCTGACTGCCGGCCCGGGCGACCTGGATTTACCCCCTGCCCTCCCGGGGGAGGGCAGGGGTGGGGGTGACCCCGATTCCGAGCCCGCGCCCGCCGCCCCCAACCCCACCCCAAACCGCCTGCGCCGCTTGCTCAGCTACCGCCAAACCAGCCACGACTTCAGCCCGCCTGAAACCCTCGCGCTGATCGCCGCCATCGAGCAACTGCGCGTGCTCGACCCGGCTTGCGGCTCGGGTGCCTTCCCCATGGGCATGCTGCAAAAACTCGTCCACGTTCTGCGCAAGCTGGACCCAGACAACGCGCTGTGGAAGGCACAAAACCGCGTGCCGCTGCTCAAGCAACTCGCATCAAGCAAAGAAATCCGCGACCCCACGCAGCGCGACGAATCGATCACCACAGCCCTAGCCACACTAGAAAAGTTTGACGCAGACTTTGCCGACCCCGACTATGCAGACTATGGCCGCAAGCTCTACCTAATCGAGAAATGCATCTACGGCGTTGATAAAGAACCAATTGCGGTACAAATATCGAAGTTGCGCTTTTTCATCAGCCTCGTCGTGGAGCAGAAACTGGGTACTAGTCACCAGCGCCTGACACCCCTACCCAATCTGGAAACCAAAATCGTCGCCGCCAACACGCTGCTGCCGATTCCGCGCGACACCAGCAAAAAGGATGCCCAGTTTGAAATCATTACCCGCAAAGACGAGATTGAGGCCATAGAAGCGGAGCTTCGCGAAGCCAATGCCAGTCACTTCGCCGCGAAACGGTTCGCCGACAAACGCAAGCGCAAACAGCGCATCCTGTCACTTCGAGATCAGCTTTCCGAATTACTTAAGCAAGAGACTGCGCTGACAAAAGGCCTGGCGGAAGATATGGCGAGCTGGGACCCGTTCGACCAGAACAAGTTTGCGAATTTTTTCGACCCCGAATGGATGTTCGGCTTTCGCGACGGTTTCAACATCGTGATCGGCAACCCGCCCTATGTGCGGCAAGAGGCGATCAAAGACCAGAAGGCCGCGCTCAAACCGCACTACCCGCACAGCTACAGCGGCACCGCCGACCTGTACGTTTATTTTTACGAGCGCTCGTTTCAATTGCTCAAACCTGGTGGCTGCCTGAGCTTTATCACCAGCAACAAGTGGTTTCGTGCCAAGTACGGGGCAGACTTGCGCCAGTACATGGCCACCCACGCCACGCTGCTGCAAGTGATTGACTTTGGCGACGAGGCGGTGTTTGACGCGCTGGCCTACCCCACCATCGTCATCGCCACCAAGCGCGCCGCGCCCTTGTCAAGCCATGAGGCGACGAATGATGTGTGGGCGCTGAACTGGGACAGTAAAAACGAGCTACACCGCGTGAGCGACTTCCCCGATGTATTTGCCGCCCAGCGCTTTGCTGTGCCGCAAAACGAACTCAAGCGCGAAGGCTGGCAACTGGAGCCGCCGCTCAAGCGCCGCCTGCTGGAGCGCCTGCGCAAGGCTGGGCAGCCGCTGGGCGACTATTGCCAGGGGCACTTCTACTACGGTATCAAGACCGGGCTGAACGAGGCGTTTGTCATCTCGCGCGAGCAGCGTGATGCGCTGGTGGCGCAAGACCCCAGGTCAGCGGAAATAATCAGGCCGTTCTTGCGCGGCAAAGACATCAAGCGCTGGAACGTAGAGTTCGCAGAGCAGTACCTGATCAAGCTTGAATCGTCTGAAAACGTTACGCATCCCTGGAGTGGCTTGGCTGCCGACGAGGCAGAAAAGCTGTTTGCCAAGACGCACCCTGCGATTTATGCCCGCTTCACCACCGGCGACTGTCGCCAGCAATTGATTGACCGAACTGACCAGGGACGTTTTTTCTGGGAACTAAGGTCGTGTGCTTATTGGGAAATGTTTGCCCAGCCCAAGATCATCTACCCTGACATTTACCTGCACCAAAGCCTGGCTTGGGACGATTCTGGATTGCATTGCGCCAACACCGGCTACTTCATTCCCAACGCGGAGAAGTGGCTTACGGCGGTGCTCAATTCCGTTGCGTCGGAATGGTTCTATGACCAGATTTCAACCCGCATGCAAGGCGGCTACTTGCGGGCTTTCACTGACAAGATGAAGGCGCTGCCTGTCCCGAAAGTAGATCAAGCACAAAGTCAAATCATCGAAGCATGCGTCGATGCGGTTCGTGTCAACGTGAGCACGCCCGAATACGAACGCCTCCTCAACGGCTTGGTCTACGAACTCTTCTTCCCCGAAGACCTGCACGCCAAAAACATTCGCCTGTTTGATGCCTGCGCAGCAGCGGGCATTGACGAGGGCATGGACGCCCAGGCCGTGGCCACGGCCATCTTCCACAACAGCCACCCCATTTATCGGATGCTGTTTGATTTGCAGGTGTTGGACGTGGTGCGCATCATTGAAGGTGCGGCATGACCGACGCAGGAACAGTTGCACCGGCATCAACCATCAATCGGGCAGCTGCGCTACCACAGCAGCCCTTGCGTATCCAGCGCATCACGCTTACCGACTTTCGGGCTTTCCCGGGACCGGCACCTACGCCGTTTGAATTGAACGGCAAAAATTTACTGGTGTATGGTGAAAACGGGGCGGGCAAGTCGTCACTCTTTCATGCACTACAGGACTTCTTTACCTTTCAGATGCCACGGAATTTGTCAGAGCATAAAAATGTGTTCTCTGGCGTACCCGTTGATCAGTGCCAGGTAGAGGTGCAGTTCACAGGTCAGGAAGAAGACCCAGCCAAATGGACCAACGAGCGCCATCCCAGCAGCAATGACTTTGACAAACCAGTCAGTGATTTTTATGAGTATTTATTTCGAGGTGCTGACGCGCGTGTACTGGGTGTAGCTCACCGAATGGCTTGCCTGGACTACAAATCTCTTTTGGATACCAACTATAAAAATGGAACGGGTGAGGTCAATTTATTTAGCATAGCAGTTACCGCACTGTTGCGAGACTTTTACGTCATAGTGCCGGGCGGAACGGCATCCTCGTTGGGTATTTTGTGGACTGAATTGCTTAATGCTGTGAAAACTGTTGCATCTACAGAAGTGGTCTGACAAATCTGAACAGCGAGATAAGTGGAAACTCAGCCTATATTGACCAACTGGGCGCAAGCCCGACAAATAGGAGTTTCCATTATG
>JAYVNK010000466.1:0-3202 GCA_043758475.1 Comamonadaceae bacterium
CGGTGGCTGCGTCGTGAGCCAGGCATGCAATGCGTCGGCCACGGGTTTTGATCGGGTCTGGCGCGCCAGCAGCCTGGCCTCGTCGCTGGAGTCCTTGACCTCGCGCTCGATCTCGTAGAGCTTGGCGATCAGCGCCACCGCCTGGCCGGCAATCTGGCTGCTGTTGAGCTCGAACGCCTCGAACAGCTTCCGCCTCCAGCACCTCGAAGAACTGGCGTTGACCGCAAGCGGCCTCAGGGCTGCCCCAATCTTTGGGCTTGTCGCTCCAATGGCCATTGCGGTCAAAGCGACTCGTCCAGGTCCTCGCTGTCCTCGGTGCTCAGCACCGTGGCCTCACGGGTGTGGCGGCGCAATTGGTCCACAACCTTGTGCTTGAGCACCCCCACCAGCCAGGTCTTGAGCGGCGGTGCAGGGTTTGGGGGCGTGACAACGCCCGAGGATGGACTGCCCGCATGATGCCAGCACCCAGGGTCTGAAACCCCTGCCTGTTGAACGCAAAAAAAGCCCGGACGACACAAGGTCGGCCGGGCCGGAAAACGCCTGGAGGCAGCACTCGCTGGCCGGGTGAGTTGCCTCACCCGTAGCGCGTGCCCGGCCGCTCGGTGCCGGTTTGTCCAGGCGGGGAGCTTTCAGTTCACGGGCGGACAGCGATCTCGTTCTTGACCGACTTCACGCCACCGACCTTCATGGTGATGTTGCCGGCGGTGTCACGCTCCTTGTAGCTCTTGGCAAAGCCCGACAGCATCACGGTGCCGTTGAGGGTTTCGACCTTGATGCTCGAGGCGTCGACATCCGGGTTGTCGATGAAGCGGCCTTTGACGGCGGTGGTGATGGCCGTGTCGTCGATGTAGGCGCCGACGGTTTCCTGGCCGCGGGTGACGGCGCAGCCGGTGGCGCTGAGCAGGGCGATGGCGATGAATGCGGCGCTGAGGGTGTGGCGAATGATCATGGAATTACTCCTGGGGTTGTGAAAAGCGGGTGGTGACCGGTTTTGATGGGCCCGGCCGCCCATGTGGGAGGGTGGTTTTGAGTTCTGTCCGAGTGCCGATCACTCAGCCTGTCTTCGAGCAGCCGGCGGGTGGTGGTGTTCTTGTCGTCGATCAGCGCCGCCTCGATCGCAGCCTCGTTCAGCAACTTGCGCTCAGCTTTGGCCGTGCTGGCGGTACGGGGTGGGTTGTGGTCGGCCATGAAGGTTCTGGGCTTTGGTTTCGGGCTGGGCATTCGGGCCGGGTCTTCGGGCGTGGAGTCTGGTAGGCCTGGGGACTGGCTGTGATCCGATGATTCAATGTAGGAGCAGCCAGCGTCTGCGGCCATCGGCGCCCGGCGTACGCTGCCGTAGGACAGCGCCGCATGTGGCTGTAGTGGGCTCCTCCAGCAGGCGCCGAGCGCCATTCGGCCGCCCGTCCGGCAGGCAAACCCAGGCGGCGCCTGGCAGCTGCGTCAGTCTGTTCGCTAGCGAACCTTGGGCCGGCAGGCCGACCGGGCATGATCCAGTGTTGCAGGCTTGGGCGTGTGCCAAGGCCGACCAACCCGTTTTTGCCCGTGCTGATGAATTCACCACCCCTGCCAACGCCGCCCTCGGCGCCCACCCGTCCCTCCAAACGTCCATCCACCCCGCCACTAACCCGGCGCCGTGTGGTCTGGCGCTGGGGTGCATTGGCGCTGCTGCTGGCCACGCTGGCCGGGTTGGCGCTGGGCGAATGGCTGGGCTGGCCGATGCTGGAGGCGCCGCTGCAGCAAGCCTTGTCGCAGCGCCTGCGGCGAGAGATCAGGTTGGGACCGCCTGCCGCCGGGGTGGCGGCTCTGGGCAAGGGCGTGGCGCCGCGTCCGGCGCTGGACCGGCCGTTCTCGGTGCGGTTCCTGGGCGGCATCCGGCTTTTTGCGCCCCAGTTGCAGGTCGCCGCGCCGGCCTGGGCCAGCCAACCCTACCTGGTGCAGGCCCAGGCGCTGGAGCTGGAGCTGCGGTATGCCGACCTCTGGCGTGCTTGGCACGGCCAGCCCCTGCGCATCCAGCGTTTGCAAGCTGATCAGTTGGACGCCGAACTGGAACGTCAGGCTGACGGTCGGGTGACCTGGCAGTTCAATCCTGACGCGCCGCCGCCTGACCCGGCTGCGCCGCCGCCCGCGCTGCCGGCGGTGGGGCAGTTGCGCATCAAGCAGGGCCAGGTGCATTTGCTCGATGCCCTGCGCAAGCTGGAGCTGCGGGCCCAGTTGTCCTTGACCGACAGCCAGTTGGGCGAGTTGGCGGGTGGGGTGGTGGGCGGGGTTCCGGCCCAGCCTGCCAGCGCTGCGGCTGCCCCCGCAGCGCCGCCGATGACCCGCTCGGTGCTGCGGCTCACTGGCACCGGTCAGTACCGGGGCCTGCCGCTGACCCTGGCGCTGACCGCCTGGGGCGCGCTGCCTTGGGTGCAGGACCCGGCTGAGGCCCAGGCCATGGCTCCGGCGGTGCCGCTGACCCTGTCGGTCCGGGTGGGCCGGGCCCGGCTGAGCTTCGAGGGCAGCGCCACCGATGCCATGCACCTGAGCGGCCTGACCGGGCGTTTCAGTCTGCAAGGCCCGTCGCTGGCGGCGGTGGGCGACCCGCTCGGCGTCACCCTGCCCACCACCGCCGCGTTTCACGCCGCCGGCCGCTTGTCGCGGCAAGGTGCGGATTGGCGGGTGCTGGTCGACGAGGCCACCGTCGGTGCCAGCCGGCTCAATGGCGCCTTTGTGTACAGCGGTGATCGCGCCGTGCCGATGTTGGCGGGCCGGCTGGGCGGTAGCCGTTTGCTGCTCAAGGACCTGGGGCCGGCGCTGGGTTTGGCGCCTGCCGCCGGGGCTGCCGCGCCCGCCACCGGGGCTGCTGCGCCCGAGCCGGTGGTGGCCAGCGGGCCTCGGGTTGCGGCGGCGCCCGCATCCGCGCCTGCGGCGGGTGCGGTGGCGAAGCTTGCAGTGCCCTTGCCGGCAACCGCTGGCCCCGCCCTGCCGGCCCACCGCCCGGGCAAGGTGCTGCCGAACCGGCCGTTTGATCTGGCCTCCTTGCGCATGATGGACGCCCAGGTGCTGATCGACCTCGCCGAGGTGGATCTCAACACCTATTGGCTGGAGCCCCTGCAGCCCTTGCACACACGGCTGGAGCTGACCGGCGGCGTGCTGACCCTGCACGATCTGGACGCCCGCACAGCGCAGGGCCGATTGGCCGGCCAGCTCAGCCTGGACGGGC
>JAYVNK010000467.1:0-3202 GCA_043758475.1 Comamonadaceae bacterium
AACATCACGCATCAACAACGTCAATACTATGCGAACCACACTCGATATCGCCGACGATGTTTTATTTGCCGCCAAAGAGGTCGCACGCCGGGAAAAAAAACCACTGGGCCACGTCATCAGCGAATTGGCACGCCGTGCATTTGCACAGGCGGCGGGCAGCTTGCCTTACCCCGAACGGGTAGAAAGCACGCCGCCTCACGTGTCAGAAAGAATCGCCAGCTATGGCATTCACCCCCTGCCCGCGCGTGGCGGCCTGGTCAGCAACGAAATGGTGGACCGGCTGCGTGACCAAGAGGGCATTTAATGCGGGCTCTGCTTGACATCAACGTGCTGATTGCCCTGCACGACCGTGACCACGTTCACCACGTTCGCGCCGCCACCTGGTTCGAGGCCAATATTCAACACGGTTGGGCGAGTTGCCCGCTGACGCAAAACGGCTGCCTTCGCATCATGAACCAGCCCGGCTACAGCAGCCCGCAGCCTTTGATCGCGCTGATGGCCATGCTGCGGCGCTCTACCAGCACGACGGTGCATGAAACCTGGTTTGATGACATCAGCATCCTGGACGGCACACGGTTTCAACACGCGCACATGCACGGCCATCGTCAACTAACGGATCTTTATCTGCTGGGCCTGGCCGTGAAAAACCAGGGGCGGCTGGTCAGTTTTGACGCCCGCATACCGGCAAGCGCGGTGTTAGGCGCACGGCCAGAGCATAGGGTGACGCTGTAGCAACCTGTCTCTTGCAGCTATATACTTAGTCCATGAACCTAGTCCATAGCGCAAAAATCTCCGGCAACGCACCTTTCGTCAACGTGCACGACGCCAAAACGCATTTCTCCAAACTGCTTGAACTGGCCCACGCGGGCCAAGAAATTGTCCTGGCCAAAGCGGGGGTGCCGTATGCCCGGCTGGTGCCGCTGGCTCCCGTCACCCGGCAGCGCAAGGCGGGGCGGTTGGCGGGGTGCGTCGATGCCGCTTTCTTTGACCCCTTGCCAGAGGAAGAACTTCAAGCCTGGGAGCACGGATGAAGCTGCTGCTGGACACGCATGCCCTGCTGTGGTGGTGGACCAATGACGCCCAACTCTCGGCCAAGGCGAAGCGCGCCATTGCCAATGACAGCAACTCGATTCTGGTGAGCGCTGCCAGTGCATGGGAGATTGCGACCAAGACGCGGCTCGGCAAACTGGACATTGGCCCGCTGGCGCTAACGCGCTTTGCAGAGCTTGTGCAAGCTGATGGCTTTGCGCATTTGCCAATGAGCTGGCAACATTGCGTGCACGCAGGCGGCCTGACACTCGACCACCGCGATCCGTTTGACCGCATGCTGGCAGCGCAAAGCCTGCTTGAGGATGCAATGCTGGTGACCAAAGACGCTGCGTTTGCGGTATTTGGCACGCGGGTTTACTGGTAAATTGCAAGAATAAAGGGAGCTACGACAACATGCGTGCCATCATGAACCCGTCCACGAACCCAACACTCAACCGCCAAACCCTGGGCGACCTGCTGCGCCGCACGGCCCAGCGCGACCCGCACAAGCTGGCCATCCGCTGCGGCAGCACCGACTGGACTTACCGCGAGTTTGACGACATCTGCAACCGCTTTGCTGCGGGGCTGGAGTCGATTGGCGTGGGCCTTGGGGATCGCGTGGCGGTGCTTGCGCGCAACTCGCATGGCTTTGCCGCTTTGCGATTTGCCGTGGCGCGGCTGGGCGCGGTGCTGGTGCCGATCAACTTCATGCTGAGCAGTGGCGAGGTAAATTTCATCCTGGAACACTCGGGTGCCAAGCTGCTGTGCACGGACTCGGGTCTGACTGATCTGGCGCGCAGTGCGTCCAAGGGCACGGCGGTGCAGCAACTGGTGTGGCTGCCGGGCGAAGACCACAGCAACCCCGCTCCAGAAATGATGGCGTTTGACGACTTGCTAAAACACGGGAACACGCCACCCGACGTTGCGTTGACCGGCAACATGCTGGCCCAGATCGTCTACACCAGCGGCACCGAGTCCCGCCCCAAGGGGGCCATGCTGAGCCACGATGCCGTCATTTCTGAATATGTCACCTGCCTGGTCGATGTTGAAATCGCTCACAGCGACGTGATGCTGCACGCCCTGCCGCTGTACCACTGCGCTCAGCTTGATGTGTTTTTTGGGCCGTGTATTTACGTGGGCGCCAGCAACATCATTACCGGCAAGCCCACGGCGGACAATCTGCTGGCGATGTTGGCGCGCGAGGGCATCAATTCATTTTTTGCACCGCCCACGGTGTGGATTACCCTGCTGCGGGCGCCGCAGTTTGACACCACTGACCTGTCCAAACTGCGCAAGGGTTATTACGGCGCGTCCATCATGCCGGTGGAAGTGCTGAAAGAAATCCAGGCCCGCCTGCCGCAGGTGCGCCTGTGGAATCTTTACGGCCAGACCGAGATTGCGCCGATGGCGACCGTGCTCAAGCCCGAAGACCAGTTGCGCAAGGCGGGCTCGGCGGGCAAGCAGGCGCTCAATGTGGAAACCCGCGTGGTGGATGACGCCATGCGCGACGTTGCGGTAGGCGAGATTGGCGAGATCGTGCACCGCTCGCCGCACCTGCTGATGGGCTATTTCAAGGACGAAGAGCGCACCCGCGCTGCGTTTGAAGGCGGCTGGTTTCATAGCGGCGACCTGGCCACCATGGACGACGAAGGCTTCATCACCGTGGTGGACCGCAAGAAAGACATGATCAAGACCGGCGGCGAAAACGTCGCCAGCCGCGAGGTCGAAGAGGCGCTGTACAAGATTGCCGGCGTGTCTGAGGTAGCGGTGATTGGCCTGCCGCACCCCAAGTGGATTGAGGCCGTGATAGCCGTGGTGGTGGCCAAGCCGGGCCACGCCTTGAGCGAAGATCAAGTGATTGCCGCGTGCAGCCAAAACCTGGCGCATTTCAAGGTGCCCAAGCGCGTGGTGCTGACTGACGCGCTGCCTAAAAACCCCAGCGGCAAGCTGCTCAAGCGGGAATTGCGGACGAAGTACGAGGCGTTGTTCAAAATTTGATTAGCTACTAGTTTAGGAGCACGTTATGCACAATATACAAGGGCATATGCCGCTTTCTGGCGTAAATCCCATGTCAAACCTGTTAGAAGCCAGCCCGGCCAGCCCGTCCCAGCGGATTGACGCCATCCAGGCAGTTCTTCAAGAGCGCGGCCTACAGCCTGACAAGTTCATTGAA
>JAYVNK010000468.1:0-9923 GCA_043758475.1 Comamonadaceae bacterium
GTGCTGTACTTGGCGTCCAGCGTCGCCGTGAAGGGGACGCAGCATGAACGCCCCATTGCCGGAACATATTCGCAAAGCGCTTGAAACCGTCACGCTGGACGACAAGTACAGCCTTGACTACGGTCGCGCCTTCATGAGCGGCGTGCAGGCCCTGGTCAAGCTGCCGATGCTGCAGCAACTGCGTGACAAATTGGCGGGCAAAAACACCGCCGGTTTCATCAGCGGCTACCGCGGCTCGCCTCTGGGCGGTTACGACCAGGCGCTGTGGAAGGCCGAAAAATTCCTCAAAGCACAAAACATCATTTTCCAACCAGGCGTAAATGAAGAGCTCGCCGCCACCGCACTGTGGGGCACGCAGCAACTGGGTTTTGCGCCTCCAGGCAGTAACAAGTTTGATGGTGTTTTTGGCATCTGGTACGGCAAGGGGCCGGGCGTTGACCGCTGCTCTGATGTGTTTAAGCACGCCAACATGGCCGGCACCACTGAATTTGGCGGCGTGATTGCCGTGGCGGGGGATGACCACATTTCCAAAAGCTCCACTGCCGCGCACCAGAGCGATCATATTTTCAAAGCCTGCGGCACGCCGGTGTTCTTCCCGGCCAATGTGCAGGAAATATTGGATTTGGGCATTCACGCTTTTGCCATGAGCCGTTTCTCGGGCGTGTGGGCGGGCATGAAGACGATCCAGGAGATTGTCGAATCCAGCGCCACCGCGATGATCGACCCCGAGCGGGTTGAGATCAAAATCCCGACCGATTTTGTGATGCCGCCCGGTGGCGTGCACATCCGCTGGCCCGACGCCGCGCTGGAGCAGGAAGCGCGCCTGTTTGACTACAAATGGTATGCGGCGCTGGCCTACATCCGTGCCAACCGCTTGAATTACAGCGTGATCGAAGGCAAAAATGACCGCTTCGGCCTGATCGCCAGCGGCAAGGCCTTCAACGACACACGCCAGGCGTTGCTCGACCTGGGGCTGGACGACGCCACCTGCCAACGCATCGGCATCCGACTGCACAAGGTGGGCGTGGTGTGGCCGCTCGAAGCCCAGTTGACGCGCGAATTTGCCACCGGCTTGCAAGAGATTTTGGTGGTGGAAGAAAAGCGCCAGGTCATTGAATACCAGTTGAAGGAAGAGCTGTACAACTGGCGTGCCGATGTGCGGCCCACCGTGCTGGGCAAGTTCAACGAGGTGGAAAGTGGTGACGCGCAGCACCGCTACGGCAGCGGTGGCGAATGGTCTATGCCCAACCCAAGCGCCAATACGCTGCTGCGCGCCAATGCCGATTTGTCGCCCGCCATCATCGCGCGCGCCATCGCCCAGCGCATCAAGAAAATGGGCATTGATGCAGACACCACCGCGCGCATCGACGCGCAATTGGCGATTCTGGATGCCAAAGAAACGTCCATGCAAGTGCTGGAGGTCAGCGGCGTCAAGGGTGCAGACCGGCAACCCTGGTTTTGTTCTGGCTGCCCGCATAACACCAGCACCAAAGTGCCCGAAGGCTCGCGTGCCATGGCCGGCATTGGCTGCCACTTCATGAGCATCTGGATGGACCGCAGCACGACCGGCTTCACCCAGATGGGCGGCGAGGGCGTGCCGTGGGTCGGCCAGCAGCCGTTCAGCAACGACAAGCACATGTTTGCCAACCTGGGTGACGGCACCTATTTCCACAGCGGCCTGTTGGCGGTGCGCCAGAGCATTGCAGCGGGCGTGAACATCACCTACAAAATCTTGTACAACGATGCGGTTGCCATGACGGGTGGCCAGCAGGTGGGCGAGCGGCCCGAGGGGCATTCAGTGGTGCAAATCGCCCAGTCCATGCGGGCTGAGGGCGCTGCCAAGATTGTCATCGTCACCGATGAGCCCGAAAAGTACGCCGGCGTCACGCTGGTGGCCGATGTGGGCGTGCACCACCGTGATGAGCTGGACACGATTCAAAAGCAGTTTCGTGAGATCAAAGGTACCACGGTCATCATCTACGACCAGACCTGCGCTACGGAAAAGCGCCGCCGCAGAAAGCGCGGCACGCTGGCAGACCCGGCCAAGCGCGTTGTCATCAACGAGCTGGTGTGCGAAGGTTGCGGCGACTGCGGCGTGCAAAGCAATTGCCTGAGCGTGGAGCCACTGGAAACCGAATTTGGCCGCAAGCGCCAGATCAACCAGAGCACTTGCAATAAAGATTTTTCATGTGTGAAAGGCTTTTGTCCCAGCTTCGTCACGGTCGAAGGCGGGCAGCTCAAGAAGAAATCGAAAGCGGGGGAGGCGGGCAACGTGCCTTCGCCGTTTGACAACGCGCTAATGGGCGGGCCATTGCCAGAGCCGATTCTTCCTGGGCTGGGCGCCGTCGCGAGCGGGCGTCAGCGGGGGGCGGCAGGAGCGCAGGAACCGGAACGTACTTCTGTACGTGAGGATTCCGAGCACCTCCCAACCCCCGGTCACGCCCGCGCAGCAGGCGCATGGGGCATTGTGGTGGCCGGCGTGGGCGGCACGGGCGTCATCACCATTGGACAATTGCTAGGCGTGGCCGCGCATTTGGAAGGCAAAGGCATCGTCACGCAAGACGCCGGTGGCCTGGCGCAAAAGGGCGGTGCCACCTGGAGTTACGTGCTGATTGCCGACCGGCAAGACGACATCCGCACCACGCGGGTCGGCATGGCCGGGGCCGACCTCATCATCGGCTGCGACCCGATTGTGTCCGTGGCCAAGGAAACTTTGCTGCGAATGCGGCAGGGCCGCACCCACGTGGCGCTCAACTCCAACAGCACGCCCACAGCGGCCTTTGTGAAAAACGCCAACTGGCAAAACCCGGCCGCGCAGTGCGTGGCGGAAATCATCGAGGTGGTGGGCCAGTCGGGCGTGGGCGTTTTTGATGCCGATGCGGCGTCTACCAAGCTGCTGGGCGACAGCATTTACACTAATCCGATGATGCTGGGCTACGCCTGGCAAAAGGGCTGGATTCCGCTGGACAAGTCGTCGCTCATGCGTGCCATCGAACTCAACGCTGTGCAAGTCGACAAAAACAAGCTGGCGTTTGAGTGGGGCTGCCGCGCCGCGCACGACCTGGCGTCGGTGCAAAAGCTGTTGAACCCCGGCAGCGTCATTGAATTCAAGAAGCGCGACTCGCTGGCGCACATCACCACCACGCGTACTGAGTTTTTGACGGGTTATCAAAACGCGGCTTACGCGCAGACCTACCAGGCGTTCGTGCAAAAAGTCAAAACGGCGGAGGAAGCTTTGGCCCTGGGGTCAAGCCTGGGCACCCCGCCGCTCAAGCATCTGCCGCTGACCGAGGCCGTGGCCCGCTACCTGTTCAAACTGATGGCCTACAAGGACGAGTACGAAGTGGCCCGGCTGCACACCGACCCCGCCTTCCACGCCAGGATCGCCTCCATGTTTGAAGGCGATTTCAAGCTCAACTACCACCTGGCGCCACCGCTGATTGCCAAAAAGAACGACAAAGGCGAATTGCAGAAACAGAAGTTTGGCCCTGCCATGCTGACCGCGTTCAAGGTGCTGGCCAAACTCAAGGGACTGCGCGGCGGTGCCTTAGACATTTTCGGCAAAACCGAAGAGCGCAAACAGGAACGCGCCTTGATTGGCGACTACAAAGCCAGTGTTGACGAAGTTCTGAAAAATCTGACCCCCTTCAACCATGCCGCCGCCGTGGAGATAGCCCGCATTCCGGAGCTGATCAAGGGCTTTGGCCACGTGAAAGAGCGCAACCTCAAGGCGGCCCGCATCAAATGGACGGGCTTGATGGGTGAGTTTCGCGACGGAAAAGTAAAACAACTCGCGGCTTAGGCGTTAAATGGGCTTGTAGCCCTTGTCTGTGCTGCATAATCAGCTACTAAATATGTAGCTTTTTGCCAGGGGCAGCGCCGTTTACAATGTGCGGCTATTCCTTGCACGGCCCCTTCAAGGGCGGTGCAACTTGTCCTGTCCCTATTTTTGACCCTGCGTCGTGGAGTTGCCTGTGTTTATTTCTTCCGCCTTTGCCCAAACCGCCCCTGCCGCCGCCGCTGCGGGCGGCGACATGCAGTCATCCCTGATGAGCATGCTGCCGCTGGTACTGATGTTCGTGGTGCTTTATTTTGTGATGATCCGGCCCCAAATGCGCAAGCAAAAGGAGCACCGCACCATGATCGAAGCGCTGGCCAAGGGCGACGAAATCGTCACCTCGGGCGGCCTGCTGGGCAAGGTCACCAAGATGGGTGACAGCTACCTGAGCCTGGAAGTGACCAGTGGCGTTGAACTGCAGGTGCAACGCAGCGCAGTGGTTCAGGTGCTGCCCAAGGGTTCAATCAAATGACATTGCGCCACGGCTGCGCTAGCCCAGTTGTCAGCACAAATCCAGCCAGTCCGGCGAACCAAACAGCACCATGAACCGTTACCCGGCCTGGAAATACGCCATCATCCTGGTGGCATTGGTTGTGGCGGCCCTGTACACGCTGCCCAATTTTTTTGGCGAATCCCCGGCTGTGCAGGTGTCGGCGGCCAAATCCGCCTTCAAGGTGGATGCCACCACGCAGGCCCGTGTGCAGGAAGCGCTGAAGACAGCGGGCATCACGCCGGAAGTCGTTGCACTGGAAGGCACATCGCTCAAAGTGCGCTTCGAGTCCACCGAAACCCAGCTCAGAGCCAAAGACGTAATTCAAAAAACCCTGGTGCCTGACGGTGCCGATCCCGGCTACGTGGTTGCGCTTAACCTGCTCAGCCGCTCGCCCGCGTGGCTGACGGCGCTGCATGCCGCACCCATGTACCTGGGCCTTGATTTGCGTGGTGGCGTGCACTTCATGCTGCAGGTGGACATGCAGGCCGCGCTGACCAAAAAGGCCGAGTCGCTGTCTGGCGACATCCGCACCAGCCTGCGTGAGAAAAACGTGCGCCACAGCGGCATCAGCCGCAACGGCCAGGTCATCGAAATCCGCTTCCGCGATGCGCCCACGCTGGCTGCTGCCAAGGGGGTCATTGAAGACCAGTTTGCCGATTTGCAGATGACCGATGCGCCCGATGGCACCGATTACAAGCTGATTGCGTCCATCAAGCCCGTGGCTGCCCGCAACGTGCAGGACCAGGCGCTCAAGCAGAACATCACTACGCTGCACAACCGCATCAATGAGCTGGGCGTGGCCGAGCCCGTGATCCAGCAGCAGGGCCTGGACCGCATTGTGGTGCAGTTGCCTGGCGTGCAAGACACCGCCAAAGCCAAAGACATCCTGGGCCGCACGGCCACGCTGGAAGTGCGCATGGTGGATGAGTCGGGCGAGGCACGCGGGGCCGAGAGCGGCTCAGGCCCCGTGCCTTTTGGCTCAGAGCGCTTTCTGGAACGCAATGGCCAGGCCGTCATCGTGAAGAAGCAAGTCATCTTCACGGGTGAAAACCTGACCGACGCCCAGCCGGGTTTCGATTCCCAGACGCAGGAAGCGGCCGTGCATTTGACGCTGGACGCCAAGGGCGCACGGATTTTCCGCGATGTCACGCGTGAAAGCATTGGCAAGCGCATGGCAATTTTGCTGTTTGAAAAAGGCAAGGGCGAAGTGGTGACGGCACCGGTCATCCGCTCCGAGATCTCGGGCGGACGCGTGCAGATTTCTGGCCGCATGACCACGGTGGAAGCCGCCGACACTGCTTTGCTGCTGCGCGCCGGCTCGCTGGCAGCGCCGATGGAGATCATTGAAGAGTTGACCATCGGGCCCAGCCTGGGGGCCGAGAATATCGCCAAAGGCTTCAACAGCGTCACTTGGGGCTTCGCAGCCGTTGTGGCGTTCATGTGCGTTTACTACATGCTGTTTGGCGCTTTTTCCAGCATCGCCCTGGCCTTCAACCTGCTGCTGCTGGTGGCCGTGCTGTCGATGCTGCAGGCCACGTTGACGCTGCCGGGCATGGCAGCGATGGCGCTGGTGCTGGGCATGGCGATTGACGCCAACGTGCTGATCAACGAACGGGTGCGTGAGGAGCTGCGCAACGGCGCATCGCCCCAGGCGGCGATTTCCGCCGGATACGACCGCGCCTGGGGCACGATTCTGGACTCCAACGTGACCACCCTGATCGCCGGCATGGCGTTGCTGGCATTTGGCTCCGGACCGGTGCGCGGCTTTGCCGTGGTGCATTGCCTGGGCATTTTGACCAGCATGTTCTCGGGCGTGTTTTTCTCCCGCGGGTTGGTCAACCTTTGGTATGGCAGGCAAAATAAGCTTAAAAGCGTCTCAATTGGGACCGTCTGGCGGCCCGACAGCCTGAAAACCAGCCCGGACCAGCCCCTGGCAACGGCGGCGTCAGGTGCAAGCAAACTGGCCGGCAACCTGACGAAGAGCCTGTCCGGCAAAATTGCGCCAGATGCAGTGAATGGCGCAGTTAATGTTGCTAAGGCAAAGATCGGTTAAACATGGAATTCTTCAAAATTCGAAAAGACATTCCGTTCATGCGGAATGCGCTGGTTTTCAACCTCATATCGCTGGCCACGTTTCTGGCGGCGGTTTTTTTCCTGTTCTCGCGGGGCCTGCACCTGTCGGTGGAGTTCACGGGTGGCACGCTGATGCAGGTCAGCTATACGCAGGCGGCGGATTTGAACTCGGTGCGCGACACCGTCGGCAAACTGGGGTTTACCGATGCGCAGGTGCAAAATTTTGGCACGGCGCGCGACGTGATGATCCGCATGCCTGCCACCAAGGGCATAAGTTCGGCCCAGCAAAGCGACAAGGTGATGGCGTCCCTCAAGGCGGCTGACCCCTCGGCCAGCCTGCGCCGCACCGAGTTTGTCGGCCCGCAGGTGGGTGACGAACTGGCCACCGACGGACTGAAAGCGCTGGCCTTTGTGGTGGTGGGCATCATGATCTACCTTGCCATCCGCTTTGAGTGGAAGTTTGCCGTGGCGGCCATCATTGCCAACTTGCATGATGTGATCATCATCCTGGGGTTCTTCGCGTTTTTCCAGTGGGAGTTTTCGCTGCCCGTTCTGGCGGCGGTACTGGCCGTGCTGGGCTATTCAGTGAACGAATCGGTGGTGATCTTTGACCGTATCCGTGAGAACTTCCGCCGCTACCGCAAGATGAATACGGTGGAGATCATTGACAACGCCATCACCTCCACCATCAGCCGCACCATCATCACCCATGGGTGCACCCAGCTCATGGTGCTGTCGATGCTGCTGTTTGGCGGTGCCACCCTGCACTACTTCGCGCTGGCATTGACGATTGGCATCCTGTTTGGCATTTACTCGTCGGTGTTTGTGGCAGCGGCCATTGCCATGTGGCTGGGCATTGCCCGCGAAGACCTGGTCAAGGGCGCTGTGAAAAAAGGCGAAGACCCGAACGACCCCAACGCCGGGGCAACGGTATAGAGCCACGATCGTCCCACACCATGGCAACCCTACCCTCATTTGCCCAGCGTGCGCAAATTGCACAGGAAGCGCGCAAGCGCTTCGTGGCAGACGCTGGGCGTGCCATGGTGGAGATTGCCACGACCGTCCAGGAGCGGTTGACAACACTTTTAAATGAAGTCGGGCCTTCGCGCGAACAGCAAATCCGCCGCGACGCCTGGACCTTCTACCAGCGCGCGCGTGCCGCCTGGCAGGACGGCACGCTGGTGCTCTGGCAAAAAGCACTGGCACCGCCCACCATCACCGCAAGGGCGGCGCTTGACGAAGATGCCCTGCAATTGGTGGCGACCGACGTTGTAGAGAACAGGATAGTCGCCTCCCGCCTGGTGCTGAGCGTGGTTGAGAAGGTGACCGCGGAGCTGGACGACGTGCGCGTGCGGATCAAGATGCTGGAGGGTGCGGAAGACCTCGCTGGCTACGACATATTTCGTCCTGAGGTCTTGATCCTCCAGATGGTCGAACAATGGGCCGTCGTCGGCATGCCACGCGATTCCTGGCCCCTGGTCAACGACGTGGTGCTGCGGCTGCTGTCGGAACGGCTCAAGGCGGCCTATGGCAAATGCAATGAGTTTTTGATCAAACAGGGCGTGCTGCCCACCATCGACCTGAAAGACCGGGTCAAACGCATTCCCACGGCCAATACCGCGCCCAGAGTCATCCGGAAAACCGCCCAGGCGGCTGATGACGGCCCGCCCCCGGCCCCGCCACCGGCGCGCCCCGGCGGCGCGTTTGGTGGCCGTTTGGGCTGGGATGCAGAGTCGGGCGCAGACGCAGCGTCGCAACGCCCACCCCACCCGGCACCGGGCATGCAGGATCTTCAGCGCATGCAGGAACAGCGTGCGGCGGCGGCTTACGCCAATGCGCTGCAAGAAACCCGCATGCTGACGGCGACGACGCCCCTGGCGAAAGCCCGCAGCCGTGCCTTGGGTGTGATGGGGCAACTCAAGCGCCTGCTGGTCGGGCGGATTGGACCTGAATACGACTCTCCGTCGTCCCGGCCATCATTGGGATCCTCACCTGCCTTGGCGGCTGCCATGGCGGTGCGGCCCCAGTTTGACGCCGGTGCCTACACCGGTGGTGGAACGGTCTTGCAGGATTACACCCCAGCGGGTGTGGCCAGAGTGGCCGACCGGCTGCGTGAGCAAACCGTCGAGCTCAAGAAAAAGGCCGAAACCAAAGGCGAAAAAGCCACCATCGAGATTGTGGCACTGATGTTTCAGGCCATCCTGCAGGAAGTCCGCATTGCGCCGGGCATCCGTGTCTGGTTTGCGCGCCTGCAGATGCCGGTGCTGCGCGTGGCGCTGGAAGAGCCGGATTTTTTCGGCACGCTGGACCACCCGGCGCGCCAGCTCATCGACCGCATGGGCTCCTGCGTAATGGGTTTTGACGCCAGCGGCATCCAGGGCGGTTCACTGGAAGGCGAGATCAAGCGCGTTGTGCAGGTGATTGAGCAATACCCCGAGACCGGCAAACGCGTCTACCAGCTGGTGTATGACGAGTTTCAGAAATTCCTCGCCAAGTTCCTGACCGAGAAAGGGTCAACCCAGAAAGTGGTCAGCGTGGCGCAGCAGGTGGAGCAAAAGGAGACAATGACGATCCAGTACACGATCGAGATGCGCAACATGCTCAAAGACATGCCGGTGCGCGACGAAATTCGTGAGTTCCTGTTCAAAGTGTGGGCTGAGGTGCTGGCGGTGGCTGCCGTGCGCAAAGGTCCGCAGCATGCCGACACGCTGGAGTTGAAAAAATCTGCCGCTGACCTGGTCTGGGCGGCCAGCGCCAAACCCAACCGCGCTGACCGCGCCCGTGTGATTGCCGATTTGCCCAACCTGCTGCAGCGGCTGCGCACGGGCATGAGCCTGCTGGGTCTGGCTCCTTCCCAGCAGGAGGCCCACGTCAAGATCGTCAGCGACACCCTGGCTGATGCATTTTTGTCCAAGACACAGGCCATCCCGCAGGCGCAGATTGAAGCCATGGCCAAGCGCCTGGCCAATCTGGAAGATTTTGTCTCTGAAGACGGCATAGGCGATTTGCCGCTGGACGCCGACAGCATCGAAATCATGGTGGGCATTGACGCATCGACCATTGACGTCGTGGCCGACGGTGGCTCCAAGCCAAACGCTGCGATGCTGGCCTGGGCGCAGGAGCTCCAGCTCGGTGCCTGGTTCACGCTGGACCACAACGGGCGGGTTGCCCAAGTGCAGTTTGCATGGCGCAGCGAGCGCAAGCACCTGAACCTGTTCGCGTCCACCGCCGGGCACAGTTACCTCATCCAGGCCGGTCGTCTTGCGGCCTATTTGCAGGCGGGGTTGCTGCTGCCGCAGGAAGAAGAAACCCTGACGGTGCGTGCCACGCGAGATGCGCTGGCCAAGCTCGAAGCCAATCCGCAGCGCCTCTTGGCTTGATTCCATCCCAAATCAATCCGATAGGTTGTTGCACCGCCTTGCCGCTTTAAACTGAAGTTCCTCCCCAAAAACAGCGAGTTTTCCCAATGAAACTGCGGCATTTTGAGGTTCCGGATTCTGTCTACAGTTTGATGAGGCG
>JAYVNK010000469.1:0-3189 GCA_043758475.1 Comamonadaceae bacterium
CGTGGCTGAGGTCGCCGCTTGGGCCGGTGACCAGAACCGCGTCGGCATTTTTGGTGCCACCAGCCTGGTGGGCAGTTGCCTGATTCCCCTGCTGGGCAAGACCGGGGCACGGGTCACAGCGTACTCGCGCAGCCCGCCCATGCCGCATGACGGAGGGTGGGACTGGCACCAAGTTGGCGGCGCGGTGGCGGCGGATGAGCGCATCGCGTCCATTCATGACTGGATCAGTCTGGCGCCCGTTTGGGTGCTGCCTGATTATTTTGACCTGCTGGAGGCGCACGGCGCACGCCGGGTTGTAGTGCTGTCTTCCACCAGCATTTTCACCAAGCAACGCTCCAATGACGCGCAGGAGAAGGCGACTGCGCAGAGACTGGCGAATGCAGAAAAACGCGTTTTTGAATGGGCGCAAAGCCGCAATGTGCAATGGGTGATCCTGCGCCCGACCCTGATTTATGGTTTGGGCCAGGACAAAAATATCGCCGAGCTCGCCCGCTTCATCCGGCGTTTTGGTTTCTTCCCGGTGTTTGGCCAGGCCCAAGGGTTGCGCCAGCCGGTCCACGCCGGGGACGTCGCGGCCGCCTGCCTGGCTGCCTTGCAACTGCTGCAATTGCCAGCAGCGGCCAACCGGGCCTATGAGATTTCTGGCGGCGAGACGCTCTCTTACCGGGACATGGTCACGCGCGTTGCTGTTGCCTTGGGTCTGCACCCCCACTTTGTACAAGTGCCGTTGTGGACTTTCCGCCTCGCAGTGGCTGCGCTTCGCTGCCTGCCCCGGTACCGGCTGTGGTCGGTGGCCATGGCAGAACGCATGGGCCACGATCAGGTGTTTGACCACACCGATGCGGCACGCGACCTCGGTTTCAAGCCCAGGCCGTTTTCGCTGGCAGCGCCCGATCTGCCGGCGTGATCAGTGCTTGAGCATCCGGTTGATGGCGACCACGGCCTCCAGGTCAGCCCCGCCCACCAGGGCCAGCAGGCGAATTTTGGAGATCAGGTACAGATACCGTGTCTGGGTGAGGTCCCGCAGAACCACCATGCGCTGCTGCTCCGCGTTCAACACGTCAATCACGGTGCGGCTGCCGGCCTGCAATGACCTGCGGCTTGACAGGACCAGCTGGTCAGCCGACAGCACGGCCTGCTCCAACGCGCGCATTTTCGGAAGACTCTCGGTGACGCCGCGAAACTCCTTGTTCACCCGCACGCCCAATTCGCGCCGCGTCCCTTCCAGCGCCTGCTCAGCGCGCTCCTGATTCGCAAGCGCTTGCCGGACCAGGGAGTTCACTGCGCCGCCGGAATAAATGGGGATGTTCAGCTGCAAACCAATGGAGGCATTGGTGTAGCGCGACTGCAGGTTGGTGATGGTTTCGCTGTTGCTGCGCGACCACTGCGCCACGGCGTCCAGCGTCGGGTAATGGCCGGCCCGGGCTTTGACCACCTCCTCGCGCGCGGCCTCAATTTGAGCCTTGAGCGACATCAATTGCGGGCTGTTCAGCTCAGCGCGCTCAATCCAGCCGTCCAGGCGCGCAGGCTGCAAATCCAGCAGCTCAAGCTTGTCCACGTCCAGCCGGTCCAGCTTGTCAACCGGCTGGTTGACCAGCGACTGCAATTGTTGCAGCGTGTAGGTTACATTTTGGCGCGCCTCAATCTCCAGGGCCAGGTTCATGTCCAGCCGGGCTTGCGCCTCGTCCACATCGGTGCGGATGCCGGTGCCTGCCGCAAAAATTTTGCGGGCTGCATCCAGTTGCGTCTTGTTGAATGACTGCTGGTTCAGCACCAGGGCGAGCTGCTCGTAGGTCAACAAGGCCTCGAAATACGCACTGGCAACCCGCACCACCAGAGTCTGCTCTTCCTGCGCCAGCAACGCCTCAGCGTCATCGACGAGCGCCCGGGCCTGGCGGTATTGGGCGGTCAACTGGGCGCGAAACAGGGGCTGGCGCACCGTCAAAGTCTGGTTGCTGCTGGGGTAACTGGTGTCGGTGGTCTGCTCCTGCCCCAAAAAATTGGGCGTGGTGCTTGACAGCTGGTTGCGATTGCTGGAGAAACTGAGGCCCACACTGGGCAACATCTGGGCTTTTGCCTGCGGCAGCCGCTCACGGCCAGCTTCGGTAGCGGCCCGTGTCGCGAGAATGTTGGCGTCCTGCACCTTTGCAGCCTCATAAGCCTGCAAAAGGTCCATGGGCCACACGGCCATTGAAAAGCTGAGCATGGCGCCGCCCAGCACCAGTCGGTTGTGTTTCATGTGCTCACTCCTCTTTCATGGATGCGGCCATCCGCTTGGTCAATGGGCTCAAAAGATAGGTCAGCATGGAGCGCTCTCCGGTGCGAAACACCACCTCAACCGGCATGCCGGGTTGCAGTTGCCGCTTGCCCAATTTTTTATACCCTTCGGCCGTCACAGCGACGCGGGCCAGGTAGTACCCAATGCCAGTGCGGCTGTCAACCAGCAGGTCAGAAGACACCGAGACCACTTTGCCTTCCACCACCAACTGCGGCGTATGGGCAAATGAATTGAAGCGCACATCCACCGGCAGTCCTGCATGGACCCGGTCAATCAAGTGAGGCAGTACGTGTGCCTCCAGCAGCAGCGCCTGGTCAACAGGCACAATATCCATCAGTTTTTGCCCAGGTCCGATCACACCGCCCACTGTTTGAAATGCCAAGCCCACCACCTGGCCCGCCGCTGGCGAACGAATCTCGGTGCGCCCCAGATCGTCTTTGGTGGTGCGGAATCGCCCGGCCTCTGCCTCGGCCTCCCGGCCGACGTCAGTCAACTGCGTCTCAATCTCTTTTCGGTATTCCTGCTGGCGCGAGATGGTGCGTTGCCGCAGTTCACCAATAGTCCGCTGGGCGCGCACCGTATTGCCCAGCAATTCGGCGAGCGAAGACCCCATTTCCGCCACCATGCGCTGCAGCTCAAGCTGGCGGTTGCGCGGCGCGTAGCCTTCAGCCACCAGGCCGATGGTGTTTTTAAGCTCTTCGTTGAGCAGCGAAAGCTGGTTGCGCCGGTTGCCGGCCATTTCGGTATAAGCCCGCAGCAGCCCCTCCTGGCCCTGGATGCTTTCCTCGATCGACTGCAAATCGGCCCTCAGACTGGCACGGCGCGATTGAAACAGCTGCTCCTGGGTCAGGGTGATCTTCCGAATTTGGGTGTCGTCCATCGCCGCCTGCAAATCCGGGTGCCAGCTGATC
>JAYVNK010000470.1:0-9892 GCA_043758475.1 Comamonadaceae bacterium
CCATATCGAAGTGCCAAGTCCGGCGGATCTCGACCACGTCGTAATCGAGAAGCAGGCCGGGCGGGAACGCCTGGTAGTTCGCCTGACTCTGCACGATGCGCCGTATGGCATCGTCGATGGCCGCCACGCCGCTGGAGCGCACAAAGGTCACCGCCTCTACCGAGCCATCGCTTCGCACGGCCACCGTCACCAGAGGGTCGGTGTGAGGCTGCTTCGCCACATCGCTAACCATGTCGAACGTCATGTTCAACTGGATCTTGCGGGCCCAGGCTTCCGCGTACAGGACGAGTTCCGCATTGGCGTCGGTGCGCCCGTAAAGCCTGCCCCGGCGCACGCTGCTCTCTAACGGTAACAGGCGCTGGGCGGCCGCCGCCGCATCACGCCGGTCGGCTTCCTCGTTCAGTTGCCGTCCGATCGCCCGAAGCCGTTCTTCCCGCTTTTCCGCCTCTGCCTGCAGGGCTGCCAGCCTTGCGGCCTCAATCCCCGCAGCTTGGGCGCGCGCGCCCTCGCGGGGTCCCTCTGCCCGTCGTGCATCTGCCTGCCGTGCAGCGTCCTGTCCTGCGGCTTCTTGCCGCGCTGTTGCTGCCTGCTGTGCCGCTGCCTGACGCTCGCTCTCGGCGCGGGCGGCTTCGGCATTGGCCGCGTCCTGCCGACCCGCTTCTGCCCTGACACCTTCGGCTTTGGCTGCCACAGACCTGGCGGCGTCTTGACGGGCTGCCTCGGCTGTGGCAACTTCTTGCTGTGCTGCTGCCTGCCGCGCGGCCTCCTTGCGGGCAGCCTCTGTACGCGCCGCCTCTGTACGCGCCGCCTCGGCCCGCGCCGTCTCTTGCCGAGCGGCCTCCTGTCGTGCTGCTTCCTGACGAACGGCCTGCGCCCTCGCCGCATCCTGCCGGATAGCCTCCTGTCGCACTGCGGCTTGTCGGGCCGCTGCCTGTTTTGCTGCCTCCTTGCCCTCAGCCTCGATTCTTGCGACCTCGACCTTTGCTGCTTCCTGACGGGCTACCGCCTGTTTTTCTGCTTCTTGGCGCTGAGCTTCGACCCGCAAGGCTTCGACCCGCACGGCTTCTGCCCGTGCGGTTTCTGACCGTGCCGCTTCTGCGCGGGCCGCTTCCTGACGCACGGCCGCTTGCTGCGCGGCTGTCTGTTTGGCTAACTCCTGGCGTTCAGCTTCGGCTCGAATAGCTTCCTGGTTGGCGGCCTCTTTCCGGGCTGCTTCCTGCTGCACTGATGCCTGATTTGCCGCCGCCTGGCGCTCGGCTTCAAGGCGTACCGCCTCTACCCGCACCGTCTCTACCCGCACCGCCTCCTCACGGGCGGCCTCCTGGCGTTCAGCTTGCAACTGCTCTGCCTGACGCTTTGAGTCCTGTTTTGCATCGTCAGCCTCACGCGGCGGGGTACTCGCCGCAGCCGAGCTCTTGGCCATTGGCGCTGCGGCTGTAGCGGGTACGGGCACCTCTGGCGTCGGCGGCACGGTCCAGGTGGACTCGTCCGACCGCGCCAGGGCGATCACGCCTTCTTTTGGCACGGGCGGGGGAACGTCTTCGTTGGGCCGCTCGACGGGCGACGGCGAAGGCGCAACGGCAGCGGCAACAACGGCTGCATCTACCTTTGGTTTGGTCACCTTCTTCGGTTTGGCCTTCGGTACTTTCGCTGCGGCCGTCGATTTCGGCGGCGCAGGGGGCGCAGGCGGCGCAGGCGGCGGGGCAAGATCCACGAGGGTCATCATTGCTGGCTCGGCAGCAGCCGGCTTCGGGGTTCCTGCCTTCTCTGCATTCGCGGCACTCAGCAAAGACTCCGCAGCCGGGACAGGCGCGGGAAGGAGCACGGCCCGCAAATCAGGCACATCGGTGCGTCGATCCTGCCAGGGGAAGCCGAAGCCCGGAAGCCCAAGACCCTGGCTTGCAAAGGTCAGGCTCAGCAGCAGCGCGTGGATCGAGAAGGAGAGCATTAACGACAAACCCAGATGCTGACGCTCAGGACTTGCGCGTGGGCTGGGCTGCTGGCCATCGGTTGCGGATTCAAATTCGGCTTCCAAAGAAGCTGCCGGCTCAGGCGCGGAAGGCATCGCGTGCGCGTCGTTGAAATCTGTGGAACTCAAACTCGCTGCGCCTTCGACGCACTGGCACTGGCACTGGCACTGGCACTGGCACTGGCACTGGCACGGCCTCTGGCGCAGGCCAAGGTGGCTGCCCGCAGGGGGTGGCCTGGGCAATGCACATCGGATAAGTTCGGGGTCCGCATAGCCCCTATTGTCTTATCCAAACGGTCAGACTCACGCGCCATCAGGCCGCGAACGCCCAGCGCCTAAAAAACCTCTGTATCCACTTCACTGTTGGCTTGCGCGTTGTAGCGGTTGCCGGCCACCGTGCCGTCATTGACCAGGCCCTCCAGCCGCGCCATGACCACTGGGCTGAGCTGCACGTCGGCCGCCGCCAGATCCTCCTGCAGATGCGCGATGCTGGTGGTGCCTGGGATGGGGATGATGTGCGGTGCCTTGTGCAGCAGCCACGCCAATGCAAGCTGGGCAGCCGTGCAGCCGACTTCTTGCGCCACGGCGTTGTAAGCCGCTTGCAGCGTGAGGTTGGCTGCGTAGTTGTCGGGCGCAAAACGCGGCATGCCACGGCGGATGTCTTTGGCGTCTAGCGCGGCCAGATCCAGCTGCACGTTGCACAAAAATCCGCGCGCTACCGGGCTGAAGGCGACGAAGGCGATGCCCAGTTCCTTGCAGGCAGCCAGCACGGCAATTTCGGGGTTGCGCGTCCACAGTGAGTATTCGGTCTGCACGGCAGCAATCGGGTGCACCGCGTGGGCTTTGCGCAGCGTGGCGGCAGACACTTCACTCAGGCCAATGCTGCGGATATGGCCCTTGCGCACCAGGTCGCTCAATGCGCCCACGCTGTCTTCTATCGGCACCCGTTTATCCCAGCGGTGCAGGTAGTACAGATCGATCACGTCGGTCTGCAGGCGGCGCAGGCTGTCTTCACACGTCTTTTTGATTGTGTCGGGCCGACCATCAATCACGCGCACCAGTTTGCCGTCGCCTGCCACGTCAACGCCCTGCAGGCCGCATTTGCTGGCCAGGGTGAACTTCTGGCGGTGCGGCTTCAAGGCCTTGCCCACCAGCGTCTCATTGGCACCAAAGCCGTAGAGCGTGGCAGTGTCAAAGAGCGTAACGCCAGCGTCCAGTGCAGTCAGCAACAGGCGCTCAGCCACATCAGCCGATGGCGGCACACCGTAAGCGTGGCTCAGGTTCATGCAGCCCAAGCCGATGGCGCTGACCTGAAATGGCCCCAATTGTCTTGTTTTCATCGATTTACACCCTAAAATAGGCCTCTAGCCCCCGTCCAATATGCATAATAAGCTATTTAAAACGTAGCAAATCAGTTTTTGCCAAGCTGTTGCTCCAGATCATGCAGCACCTGGTAGCACGGCAGCACCTGGGCCAGGCTGCTGTTGGGCTCGCGGCCCTCGCGGATGGCGGCAAAGAACTCGCGGTCTTGCAGCTCGATGCCGTTCATCGAGACATCCACTTTGGACACGTCGATCTTTTCTTCCTTGCCCGAACTCGTCGATTGCACCAAGTCGTCATAACGTGCAAGGTAAGTCGCGGTATCGCCGATGTAGCGGAAGAAGGTGCCCAGCGGGCCATCGTTGTTGAAGCTCAAGCTCAAGGTGCAGATCGCGCCATTGGCCGCCTGGAGCTGGATCGACATGTCCATGGCAATGCCCAGCGCCGGGTGAATCGGCCCCTGCACCGCATTGGCCTTGACGATGGGGCTGCCGCACTGGTACGCAAACAGATCGACCGTGTGCGCCGCGTGGTGCCACAGCAGATGATCTGTCCAGCTGCGCGCCTGGCCCAGTGCATTCATGTTGGTACGGCGGAAAAAATAGGTTTGCACATCCAGCTGCTGAATGTTGAATTTGCCCGCCGTGATTTCCTTGTGCACGTACTGGTGGCTGGGGTTGAAGCGCCGCGTGTGGCCGCACATCGCGACCAGGCCGCTGGTCTTGGCCAGCGCCGCCACATCCTGCGCGCCCTTGAGGCTGTCGGCCAGAGGAATCTCCACCTGCACGTGCTTGCCGGCCTTGAGGCAGGCGATGGTCTGCGCGGCATGCATCTGTGTGGGTGTGCACAGGATGACGGCATCCACTTCCTTGAGCGCCAGGCTGTCGTCCAGATTCGTGGTGACGTGGGCAATGCCGTATTTGGCAGCGGTCTCCCGGGTCTTCTCCAGGTCGCGGCTGATGAGCGAGACGACTTCCACGCCGGGGATGTTCTTGATGCCGTCAATGTGCTTGATGCCGAAAGCACCTGCGCCTGCCAGCGCTACTTTGATGGTTTTGGTCATCAATGTTTACTCCGTAAAAAAACACGGCCTAATTTGTTGAGGACAGGGAAATCGGCACTTTGTGTCCGCTTGAACCGTCCCGCAATATTTCAGCAGTTCTCCAATATGAGGTGACCGACAGCGGTATTGCTGGCAGGCACATGATAAAAACGATGCTTGACATCGGGAGCCTTGCCACCATCCGGGTCAGCCATCGCCCCACGTGCAAGATCCGACATCGCACCCCGCGCGATGAGCCACATCACCAGTTCGATGCCTTCGCTGCCGGCTTCGCGCACGTAGTCAATGTGCGGCTTTTTGGCCAAGCCCTCGGGGTCGGCGATTAGCTGGTCCATAAACGCCTTGTCAAATTCCTTGTTGATCAAGCCCGCGCGCGGCCCCTGCAACTGGTGGCTCATGCCGCCGGTGCCCCAAATCTGCACGTTAAGGTTTTGGTCATACGACTCTACCGCGCGGCGAATCGCCTTGCCCAGGTTCAGGCAGCGCTGGCCCGAGGGCACCGGGTACTGCACCACGTTCACGGCAAACGGAATCACCGGGCACGGCCAGCGGAAGTCACTCTGCGGAGGCTGCCCGCACATGAGCGAGAGCGGCACCGTGAGGCCATGGTCCACATCCATCTTGTTGACGATGGTCAGATCAAAATCCTGCTGGATGACCGACTGCGCAATGTGTGCGGCCAGGTCTGCATGGCCTTGCACCACCGGCACCGGGCGCGGGCCCCAGCCCTCGTCGGCCGGCTGGTAGCTGGCTGCCGTGCCAATCGCAAAGGTCGGGATCATGTCCAGGCTGAAGGCGGTGGCGTGGTCGTTGAAGACCAGAAAGATCACATCGGGCGTGTTGTCTTTCATCCACTGTTTGGAGTATTCATAGCCCTTGAACAGCGGCTGCCAATAGGGCTCGGCGGTCTTGCCCAGATCCAGCGCTGCGCCAATGGCGGGCACGTGCGAGGTGTAGACGGATGCGGTGATTTTTGCCATGGATTTAGTGACTTGGGTGTTGACTTGGGTGTTGACTTGCTGGTCGTCTCTGGTCTTGTTCTAGAGCAGGCCGGTGCCCGAGCCTTGCGGCTGGCGATTGGCCTGCGCATTGCCGTTTTCGCCCACCACGCGGTTGCCTTCGACCGATCCGCCGCCGCCAATCATCATGTCGCGGTATTCAAGCTCGGTCATGCCCGTCATGCTGCCGGCCATCTGCTGAAAACTTTTGCCGTGCGTGGCACCCAGCTTGGCCAGGAAGTAAATGTTGCCCCCGGCAGCTATCGCGCGGTTCAGGTCCAGCGTCAGCACCGCCTGCTTCTGCTCTTCGGTCATCGGCCATTCATCCACATAGGCGCGCTGGTTGGCCTTGAAGCGCTCCCGGTTTTCGGCCTTCATCAGGGACATGCAGAACTGGTTGAGGTGGTAACCCAGGCGGCTTTGTTCCGCGTCAAACAGCGTGGTGCCGGGCACGTCGAGGTAGGGTTTTTCAAGCGACATGGTGGTCTAGTTTGGTGCTTTAACTTATATTGATGGAACTAGCAATTTGATAGCGAAAGCTTATGGCGCGTAGGGCTGTAAATCGTCCCGCGCGGATTGTCAATTAAAGACTTGTTTTTAAAATCACTGCGCAGAGCTTCGTCATTAGTGCAAAGCAAATGTGCTCTTTTGCGATCTGCCCTTGCAAGTGCAATCACGTGCTCATCATTTGACTGGCAGCGACTTTTTACTTGCTCAAGTTGCGCGTCTATCAAGGCTTCACTGACTTTGAACGCGCGCCCACTCTGAGCAAGGGACGCGATAACGCCTAGGACAGCCAGTTTGGAATTCATCGCTGTCTCCTGTTGTTTAAAATCGTGCTTTGCACTTGGTGTGGGGTATCGCTGTTGCGATTGTCAGTCTGCCCAGTACAGCCGGGTTGGATTGTCCACCAGCAGCTTGTGCTGCAATTCCTTCGTCACCGCAATCTGCGGGATAAAGTCCACCAGCAGGCCGTCATCGGGCATGTGGTCCTTCAAATTGGGGTGAGGCCAGTCGGTGCCCCACAGCACGCGGTCAGGGAAGGTTTCCACAATCTTGCGGGCGAAAGGGATCACGTCGCGGTAGGCATTTTGCTCGCCGTTCAGGGCCTTGGGGCCGGTGATTGACAGCCGTTCGGGGCAGCTGACTTTGCTCCAGATGTTGCTGTGCTCGCGCAGCATTTTTACAAACAGCGCAAATTCCGGGCCATCCACCGGCTTGCTAACGTCCGGGCGGCCCATGTGGTCCACCACCAGTGTCGTGGATAAATCGTCAGCCAAGGCAGTGAAGAAGTCATACAGCTCGGGCAGGTCTTGCGCTTCAAAATAAATCACCACGTGCCAGCCCAACGGTGCGATGCGGTTGGCAATCTCCAGCAGCACCTCGCGCGGGGTGACGTCGGCCAGGCGCTTGACGAAGTTGAAGCGCGTGCCGCGCACGCCTGCAGCGTGCATCGCCTGAAGTTCCGCATCGGTGACGTTGCGGTTGACGGTGGCCACGCCGCGCGCCTTGCCGCCAGAGCTTTCAAGCGCTTCAACCAGAGCCCGGTTGTCACTGCCGTGGCAGGTCGCCTGCACGATCACGTTTTTGTCAAAACCCAAATGGTCGCGCAGCGCAAACAGCTGGTCTTTGGAGGCATCACACGGCGTGTACTTGCGCTCGGGCGCGTAGGGAAATTCGGCACCCGGGCCAAACACATGGCAGTGCGCGTCCACCGCGCCTGCGGGCAGCTTGAATTTGGGTTTGGCCGGGCCGCTGTACCAGTCAAGCCAGCCGGGGGTTTTTGCGAATTCCATGGTCTGTCGTCGGGTCAAGGGTTGGGATCGGATTAATTGGGGTCAGATTCCAATTAATTTCAGTCGGGTTTGATGTTGGCGTCCAGCACCAGCTTGTCGTAGCGCGTCCGCTCAGAGCGGATCAAGGCGCCAAACTGCGCTGCACTGCCGGGCGTCACTTCACCACCGACAGCGGCCATGCGCTCGCGCACCTCGGCAGACAGGAGCGCCTTCTGCACCTCGGCATGCAACCGGGCGACGACAGGTTTGGGCGTGGCCGCAGGCGCGACAAACCCATACCAAACCGACGCTTCAAACCCCGCAAAACCCGATTCGGCAATGGTCGGCACATCCGGAAAAATCGGGCTGCGCCGGTTGCTCAGCACGGCCAGCACCTTGAGTTTTCCACTCTTGAAATGGGGCAACACCTCCAGCGCATTGACCGCCACCAGAGGCAACTGCCCGCCAATCACGTCCGTAATGGCTGGCGCGCCGCCTTTGTAGGGAATGTGCTGCAACGAGATGCCGGCAGCACGCGCAAACAGCTCCATCGCCATGTGCGGCGTTGAGCCGTTGCCCGGGCTGGCAAACGCGATGTTGCCGGGCTTGGCCTTTGCGGCTTCGATCAGCTTCGCAACATTTGTAAAAGGTGTCGCGGGGTTAACGGCGATCACCACCGGCACGCTGCCCACCAATGAGACGGGCACGAGATCACGCTCCGCATCAAACGGCGCGGGCTGGTACAGCGCCATATTGGCCGCCAGCGCGTTGGCAGCCAGCAGCAGCGTGTAGCCATCAGCGGGCGCATCAATCACCGATTTCACCGCGATGTTGCTGCCCGCGCCGGGCTTGTTCTCAACAATGAAGGGCTGGCCCATGCTAGCCGACAGGCTCTGGCCGACCGTGCGTGCGACGATGTCGACCGCACCACCGGCCGCGTAGCCGACCACGATTCTCACCGGCTTGGCGGGATACGCTGGCACCTGCGCCATCACGTATATTGGGAAAGCAGCAGCAGCCAGCCAGCAGGCCATCAAGCGCACGCACGACGTGCGACAAGGAGACATCAAGGACAAATGACGCATGGAGTTTTCAGGTTCAACTTTTGAATGGTCTTGATCAGGTGTCTGGCAGTGAGCCATCATGCCGCGCGCACCACGCCGCGCAAGCCAACCTGCGCAGCGATGGCGCGCACCAGGCCGCTGGATTGCGCGACTTGCGCGAACTGCCGCACAAACGCCATGTCGGCTTCCCGCCCTTTCGGGATGGCGATGGCCAGATTCTCTTCGCCCCAGCGCCCGTGAAGAATTCGAAAACCGAAGTTCAGCGCCAGACCGATTTTTTCACCGGTTTTTGCGTCGCCCACCATCGGCGTCGGGCTGCCCGCGTAGACGCCAATGCGCACCGCCCCGCCAGGGGCCAGTACCTGGCGCACGCCCGGGTCAACCGGTGGTGACGTGCTGCAACCGGACAATGCCACCGCACCCAACCCGACACAACCCGCCGCAAAGGCAATGAGCCTCCTGCGCAGCATGGACGTCTTGGCGTTGCGGTTGCGGTTGCGGTTCTGGTGCGGGTGCTGGTTCATGTTCATCGTCGCCGGCCGGGTCATTGCGTCAGGTGATATGAGCGTCACTGTATTGGCCGCTGTGTCAATCAATGTATTTCAGCCCCGCCTTGGCCAGCGGCTCGCGCATGCTGTACATGTCCAGCCCGAGCACGCCGCTGCCCAGCTTGGCGCGTTTTTCGCCTTCGTTGGCTTCGCGGGCGCGGGCTACTTCCAGCGTCTTTTGAGCCATGGCTTTGGGCACCACCACCACGCCGTCGTCATCCGCGACCACCACGTCGCCGGGGTTGACGATCATGCCGGCGCACACCACGGGGATGTTGACCGAGCCCAGCGTGGACTTGATCGTGCCCTTGGAACTGATGCCTTTGCTCCAGACTGGAAAGTTCATCTCCTTGAGCGTTTTCACATCGCGCACGCCCGCGTCGATGACCAAAGCGCGGGCGCCGCGCGCCTGGAACGAGGTGGCCAGCAGGTCGCCAAAAAAGCCGTCGCAGTTGTCGGCGCTGATGGCACCGACCACGATGTCGCCGGGCTGGATTTGCTCCGCCACCACGTGCATCATCCAGTTGTCACCGGGGTGCAGCAGCACCGTCACCGCCGTGCCAGAGACTTGCGCACCGGGATAAATCGGCCGCATGTAGCGCTGCATCAGGCCGACGCGGCCCATGGCTTCGTGCACGGTGGCCGAGCCCAGGGCGGCCAGGCCATCGGCGGCGGCGCGGTCTGCGCGGGTGATGTTGCGGTAAACAACGCCGAGTTCGTACATGGTGGGTCTCCAGTGAAAATGTTGGGGTTTGAGGGAGGGTTCAGTGGCTGCGCGGCAGTGGCCTGGGGCTCAGCGGCCTTTGGCCTTCAAAGCGGCATCAAGGCGGGGGAACACGCGGCGCGAATTGCCTTCGTAAATTTGATAGCGGTCGGCGTTGCTCAGGATTTTGGACGCCTCAATGTAGCGCTTGGTGTCGTCAAAGTAGTGGCCGGTTTGCGGGTCGATGCCGCGCACGGCACCGATCATTTCGCTGGCAAACAGCACGTTTTTCACCGGGATCACGGTGTTGAGCAAATCAATGCCGGGCTGGTGGTAGACGCAGGTGTCAAAGAAGATGTTGTTGAGCAGGTGCTCTTCCAGCAACGGCTTTTTCAATTCTTGCGCCAGGCCCCTGAAGCGGCCCCAGTGGTAGGGCACGGCACCGCCGCCGT
>JAYVNK010000471.1:0-3185 GCA_043758475.1 Comamonadaceae bacterium
ATCGCCACCGAGGTGATGGGTGCGAGCTTTCGCAACGTGGGGCAAATCACCGCGCTGGCCGGTTGCGATTTGCTGACCATCAGCCCGGACTTGCTGGCCCAGCTCGCCGCCACCGAGGCACCCTTGCCCCGTGCGCTAGATGCAAAAGCCGCGCAGGCGATGGACCTGCCCGCCGTGAATTTTGATGAAACCCAGTTCCGCTTTGCGCTCAATGAAGACGCTATGGCCACCGAGAAACTGGCGGAGGGCATTCGCGCGTTTTGCGCCGACGCAATCAAGCTGGAGCAGCTTTTGCTGGCGGCATGATGCGCACCCGTTGCGACCACACCCCCGCCTGGACTGCCTTAAATGCGACGTACCAGGCGAGTGGAAACGCCTTTGATGTGCGGCAAGCCTTTGCGGATGATGCCAGCCGCTTTGACACGTTCAGCCAGCCAGCGCCGCACATTTTTGCCGACCTGTCCAAGAACCTGATCGACGCCGCCACCGAGACGCTGCTGCTGGACCTGGCGCGCCAGTGCGGCGTGGAGGCGCATCGCGATGCCATGTTTTCAGGCGCCGCCATCAACAGCACCGAAAATCGGCCTGTGATGCACTGGTTGCTAAGAAATCCGCCTATAGCCCCTGTACAGTATGGAAAGTTAGATGCAATTAATGTAGCAGACGAATCGAAAAAGGTGCATGCAACTCTGGACGCCATGCTGGCCTATGCGCAAGCGGAGCGCGCTGATGACGCCATCACCGACGTGGTGAACATCGGCATTGGTGGGTCTGATTTGGGGCCGCAGATGGCGGTGCTGGCGCTGGACGAATTCGTCACGCCAAAGAAGCGTTTTCACTTTGTCTCCAATATTGATGGCCATGAGCTGGCCGCCACGCTCAAACGCCTGAAGCCGCAGACCACACTGTTTCTGATCGCCAGTAAAACCTTCACCACCATCGAAACCATGACCAATGCCGCATCGGCCAAGGCATGGTTTGAGTCCAGTGGAGGCACCGACATTGCCCGGCACTTTTGCGCCCTGACCACCAACGTGGCGGCGGCGAATGCGTTTGGCATAACCACCACCTTTGGCTTTTGGGACTGGGTGGGCGGGCGCTACTCAGTTTGGTCGGCCATTGGCCTGCCGCTGGCCATTGCCATTGGGGCGCAGGGTTTTCGTGAATTTCT
Organism: Comamonadaceae bacterium; assembly: GCA_043758475.1. Classification (GTDB taxonomy): domain Bacteria; phylum Pseudomonadota; class Gammaproteobacteria; order Burkholderiales; family Burkholderiaceae_C; genus JANYCG01. The sequence continues at coordinate 1,172 of JAYVNK010000471.1, forward strand.
GGCCGGTGCGCACGGGATGGACGAACATTTCCGCACCACGCCGCTTGAGCGCAATCTGCCAGTGCGCCTGGGCCTGCTGGACGTGTGGTATCGCAACTTTCACGGCTTCACCAGCCGCTCAATCGCGCCGTACCACAGCGCGCTCGGCCGCTGGCCTGCGTACTTGCAGCAACTGGAAATGGAAAGCAATGGCAAACGGGTAGACCTGCAAGGGCAGCCTTTGCCTTTTGCCACTGCGCCGGTGCTGTGGGGCGAACCCGGCACCAATGGCCCGCATGCGTATTTTCAGATGCTGCACCAAGGCACAGACGTGGTGCCGGTCGAGTTTGTCGCAGTCAAAAAACCAAAGCACCCGCTGCCCGGCCACCACGACCTGCTGCTGGCCAACGTGCTGGCGCAGGCGCAGGCGCTGATGGTGGGCAAGTCAGGCGACGCCGCCGGGCCGTCCCAAGGCGCAGCAGCCCCCTCGGGGGGCAGCGTGCCACACGCAGTGGGCGAGCGTGGGGGCGATCTTCGCGGGCACCGCAACTTCCCGGGCAACCGCCCCAGCACTTTTTTGTTGCTGGCCGAGCTGACGCCCACAAGCCTGGGCGCGTTGATCGCCTTGCAGGAGCACCGCGTTTTTGTGAGCGGCAGCGTGTGGGGCATCAACAGCTTTGACCAGTGGGGCGTGGAGCTGGGCAAGGTGCTGGCCAAGGACGTGGAGGCACGGCTGGGCAGTGGCAACACGGCGGGGCTGGATGGCTCCACAGCGGGCTTGCTCAAAGCGCTGCGGGCGCCCTGAGCAGCGCTGTGCCGTGCTGTAAATGCTGACCCTGACGCAGGCGCGCCACCTGCAACTGGCCGCACAGGGCCTGCTGGAGGCCCCCGCCAAGTCCGCGACCCCGCTGGCGCTGCGCCGCTGCATAGCGCGCATGCAGTTGCTGCAAATCGACACCATCCACGTGGTGGCACGCAGCCCGTATCTGGTGCTGCATTCGCGCTTGGGGCATTACCCCACACACTGGCTGGACGAAGCGCTTGCCAACGCCCATGTGTTTGAAGCCTGGGCGCACGAAGCCTGTTTTGTACCCACACAGGACCTCGCACTGCACCGCGCCTACAACCGCGATGCACGCCAGCACTGGGGCATCAAGCGAGGCAAAAACAGCCATGAAAAGCAGCGCGGGCAGCTCGACAAGTTGCTGCGCCACATTGAACTCAACGGCCGGGTGAAGTCGTCAGACTTTGAGCGCAAAGACGGCAAGAGCGGTGGCTGGTGGGGCTGGAAGGATGAAAAGCGCTGGCTTGAAGCGCTGTTTGCCACCGGCGAGCTGATGGTGGCGCGGCGCGAGAATTTTCAGCGGGTTTATGACTTGCCGCATCGCGTTCACCCTGCTGCGGTTGACATGCCCTTGCCAGATGATGGCCAGGCCCACGCCATGTTCATTGCGAAATCAATCCTCGCGCTGGGCATCACGCAGGCGCGCTGGGTGAATGACTACTTTCGCATCAAGCCGCGGCTGAAAGACGCCGAGCTGGATGATCTGGTGGCGCAAGGCCGAGTGCTGCGGGTGCATGTGCAGGGCTGGCCCGTACCAGGCTATGTTCACGCGCAGCATGCATCGCTGCTCAAGAAGGCTTTTGCCGACAAGCTGGACGCCACCCACACCACGCTGCTGTCGCCGTTTGACCCGCTGGTGTGGGACCGCGAACGCGCGCTGGCGATGTTCGGCTTTGACTACCGCATCGAGTGCTACACGCCCGAAGCCAAGCGCAGCTATGGGTATTTTTGCCTGCCCATTCTGCACTGCGGTGAATTGATTGGGAGGCTCGACGCCAAGGCGCACCGGGCACTGGGCGTGTTTGAAGTCAAGGCCCTGCATCTACAGCCTGGCGTCAAGCTGTCGGACGCGTCCGTTCATGCGCTGGCCACGGCGATAGCGCAATGCGCGGCATGGCATGCCACGCCCAAGGTGGATGTGACGCGCACGGCACCGGCGGTGCTGCGTGCCAGGCTTCGCAAAACGCTTTC
>JAYVNK010000472.1:0-9882 GCA_043758475.1 Comamonadaceae bacterium
TGTTGATACTGCGCGGCCTGACGATCGCGCTGGAGGCTCCGACCCTATTTTCACGCTTGCTGGCGGGCAGTGTGACCATGATTTTCTTCACCTACGCCGTTGTGAACATGGGCATGGTCAGCGGCATCCTGCCCGTGGTGGGCGTGCCGCTACCGTTCATCAGCTATGGCGGCACGGCCATGGTGACGCTGGGCATGGGGCTGGGAATATTGATGTCGATTGCGAAGTCGAAGCGATTGGTTCAATCATGACTGAACCTGATGTGCAAATTTGGCTTCGCCCCTGCGGAGCCGACGGGCCGCCCCTAGGTTCTCGAAGAGCGGCGGAGCCAAAATTAGCCCCCTCGGGGCTGAGCGCTGCGGCTCCAATCCTGCCTGCGCAGGATTGGACAGCGCGAAGGGCCGTTGCCTCTGGCACCGGCACGTCCAGCGCAGTACACGAAGTGACAAGCGTGGGGGCTAAATTTCCCGTAGCCATCATCGGCGTGGGCAACATGGGCGGTGGCATGGCGCGCAATCTGCTCTCAAAAGGCTGGCAGGTCAGCGTTTTCGACGTAGATGCCGAAAAAATGCAAAAATTGGTGCCTTTTGGGGCTGTAGCCCTTGTAAACAGTGCACAAGAAGCTATACAATCAGTAGTAACTATCGTTTGCGTGGTAGATGCACAGCAAACGCAGGAAGTTCTGTTTGGGGTTGGTGAAAAGGCGCGGGGAGAGGCGCACGGCGTGGCGCAAGCCATGCAGCTGGGCCGCGTGGTGATGCTGTGCCCCACCCTGGCCCCGCAAGACGTGGAACGGTTCGCCAAAGACCTCATTCCGTTCGGCCTGCACGCCATTGACGCGCCCATGTCCGGCGGCCCGGCACGCGCGGCCGATGGCAGCATGAGCCTGATGGTGGCCTGCGAGCCCATGGTGTTCGAGCGCCACCGCGCGCTGATCGAAGCGCTGTCAAACAAGGTGTTCCGCATCAGCGACCGCGTGGGCGACGGCGCGCGCACCAAGCTGGTCAACAATCTGCTTGCGGGCATCAACCTGGTGGGCGCTGCCGAGGTACTGGTGATGGCGCAGAAAATGGGGCTGGACGTGGCCAAAACGCTGGACGTGATCGAGCAGTCCAGCGGCCAAAGCTGGATTGGCAGTGACCGAATGCGCCGCGCCATCGAGGGCGACTATGCCCCGCGCGCCCATATGACGCTGCTGGAAAAAGACACGCGGCTGGCGGTGCAAGCAGCCCGATCGGCGGGCTTTGAAGGCCCATTGGGCGCTGCGGCGCGGGATGTGTTTGCACAGGCCAGCGCGGGCGGGCTGGATGGGCTGGACGATGCGGCGCTGTACCAGTGGCTGGCGCGGCGCGGTTAGACGCGTGCCTGCTTCCGCCGGTCGCTGCCCTGGCCCAACGTTAGCCGAATAGCCCTTTGAAGCGCACCGGCTGAGCCGTATGGCCGCTAGCCTCTAAAATGACCGCATGATCTCCCGCGAACCCACCATCGAACGCTTGGCCATTGCCAAATCCCTTTTACTCACACCCTTCGGCCTGGATGAAACCCATCTAATCCGCGCACTGGCTGAAATCAAGGCGCACAAGGTTGACGAGGCCGACCTGTATTTCCAGTACACCCGCTCGGAAGGCTGGAGCCTGGAAGAAGGCATCGTCAAGACCGGCTCGTTCAGCATCGACCAGGGCGTGGGCGTGCGGGCCGTCAGCGGCGAGAAGACGGCGTTTGCCTATTCGGACGATATATCAGACGCCTCCCTGCTGGACGCTGCGCGCACGGTGCGGGCCATCTCCAGCGCGTCCAAATCGGGCAAGGTTAAAACACCGGCTGCCAAAATTGCGCAGGGGCGCACGCTCTACAAAGACCTGGACCCGATCGCCACGCTGGACAGCACGGCCAAGGTCAAGCTGCTGGAAAAAGTCGAAAAACTGGCCCGTGCCAAAGATGTGCGCGTGGCCCAGGTCATGGCGGGCCTGGCCAGCGAATACGACGTGGTGATGGTGGCGCGCGCCGACGGCCTGCTTGCGGCCGATGTGCGCCCGCTGGTGCGCCTGAGCGTCACCGTCATCGCCGAGAAAACCGTCGCGGGCAAGGTGCGCCGTGAAATGGGCTCGGCCGGTGGCGGCGGGCGCTTTGGCCTGGCTTATTTTGATGACGAATGCATCAACAAATACGTCAACGAAGCCGTCCATGCCGCGATGACCAACCTTGAATCGCGCCCCGCCCCCGCTGGTGAAATGACGGTGGTACTGGGCTCTGGCTGGCCCGGCATTTTGCTGCACGAGGCCATTGGCCACGGGCTCGAAGGCGACTTCAACCGCAAGGGCTCCAGCGCCTTCAGCGGTCGAATAGGCAAACGCGTCGCTGCCAAAGGCGTCACCGTGCTGGACGACGGCACCATCACCGACCGCCGGGGTTCGCTCAACGTGGATGACGAAGGCAACACCAGCCAGAAAAATGTGCTGATCGAAGATGGCATCCTCAAAGGCTACATCCAGGATTCCATGAATGCGCGCCTGATGGGCGTCAAACCCACCGGCAATGGCCGACGTGAAAGTTATGCCAACGTCCCCATGCCGCGCATGACCAACACGTACATGACCTCGGGCGACAAAGACCCCAAAGAGATCGTTGCCAGCATCAAAAAAGGCCTGTACGCCACCAATTTTGGGGGTGGCCAGGTGGACATTACTTCGGGCAAATTTGTGTTCTCTGCCTCCGAAGCGTATTGGGTGGAGAACGGCAAGATTCTGTACCCCGTAAAGGGTGCCACGCTGGTAGGCAGCGGCCCGGAATGCCTCAAGCGCGTGAGCATGATCGGCAACGACATGAAGCTCGACAGCGGGGTCGGCACCTGCGGCAAAGAAGGCCAGAGCGTGCCCGTGGGCGTGGGTCAGCCCACGCTGCGGATTGACGGGTTGACGGTGGGTGGGACGGCGTAGGCCGTTTTCAAACTTCCCGCACCCCATTAGCCCCGCGCTCAATCACCACTTCCGCGTCCAGCAAACTCTGCGAATGGTTGAGGTCGCTCTGGCTGATCAGCACCGACAGGCCACTGCCGCGCAGCTTGCCCACCACTTCCGCGAGGCGTTGCGACAAAGCGGGTGCGACGCCTTCAAACGGCTCGTCCAGCAGCAGCAGCTTGGTGCCTACCGACAGAGCGCGGGCCAGGGCGACCATTTTTTGCTGGCCGCCTGAGAGCAGCATGGCGCGGCGCTCGCGCATTTCCAGCAGCTCGGGCAGCACGCTGTAGACAAAATCAAGCCGCTCCTGCAGCGGCAAGGTTTTGGAGACCCACAGCGGCAGGCAGATGTTTTCTTCTACGGTGAGCTCGGGCACAAGACCCCGGTCTTCCGGCATGTAGCCTAGCCCCAAGGCCGCGCGGGCGTGTGCGGGCGCGCTGGCAAGGTCGGTGTTGTCCAGCTTGAGCGTGCCACCCAGCAGCGGCAAATGGCCCATGATCGTGCGCATCACCGTGGTTTTGCCCGCGCCGTTGCGGCCAATCAGGCCCACCATGGCACCAGCCTCCAGGCGGATGGAAAAATCGCGCAGCACCTCGACGTTTTGAATCGATACTCGTGCGGACGCCAGCGCGATCATGCGTGTGCCTCTGGCGAGTGCAGTGGGTCGGGAGTCTGACTCAAATTCGCTGGTTGAGCCCCATTGCGCCCCGCTGGTGCAAACCCGGTCACGTAGCGCTGCACGTCCGCATCGTTCAAAACATCCTTGGCCAGTCCATCAGCAATCACCCGCCCGCTGTAAAAGGCGGCCACGCGGCTGGCATAGCGGCGCACGATATCCATGTCGTGCTCGACAAATATAACCGTGACCGGGGCATGGCCGGCGCTGCGTTCAATTGCCAGCATGACCGTGTCCATGGTGCTGAATTTTTCATCTGCGCTGACGCCGCTGGTGGGCTCGTCCAGCAGCAGCACACGGGGCTGGCCTGTGAGGGCCATGGCAATGTCAAGCAGCTTGCGCACGCCACCGGGCAGCTCCAGCACCGGGCGGGCGGCCTGGTGCGCCAGACCGAAGCGCGCCAGCAAATTCATGGCCTGGGTGACTGAGCCTGCATCCCGCGCATTCTTCATGAACTGGCTGGCACCCGCGCCGCAATGCAGCGCGGTCAACACGTTGTCAAGCACCGTCATGGGCAAACACAGTTGCGGAATCTGGAAGGAGCGCGCCACACCCCGGCGCGTGATCTCGCGGGGCGAGCGCTGGGTAATGTCTTCACCCGCCAGAAAGATGTGGCCTGCGCTCGGCTTCAAATAGCCCGTGATCATGTTGACAAACGTGGTTTTGCCTGCGCCGTTGCTGCCGATCAGGCACAGGCGCTCGCCAGCTGCGACGTCAATGTTGACATCGGCAGCGGCTACCACGGCGCCGAAGGTGCGCTGCAAGCCCTGCGCTGACAGCACGGGTTGCGCATTCTCTGCAGCTGGGGCGGCGGGTAGGTCGGCGGAATTGGGCGGGACCGATGGTGATGTAGAAGGATTCATCGCCATCTCAGACCTTGTCTTTTGAGGGGGATTCAGACGGTGCGTGGGGACGCATCGCAGTGTTTTGCTTTGGCTTGAAGCGATCGGCAAGCGACCCCAACCCGTTGGGCAAGAAGCGAATCACCAGCAGCAAAAACAGCCCCAGCGCAAACTGCCAGGTGTTGGGAAAATACGCGCTTGAAAACGAGCGCACCAGTTCCAGCAAAAAGGAGCCGGCCAGTATCGCCACCACGCTCTGGTGGCCCGCCAAAATGGCGACAAACACAAACTCGCCCGATGTCGTCCAGTAGCTGAAATTGGGGTCGATATGGCCGAGCGCCATGACGCTTAAAGCACCGCCAACTCCGCCCAGCACGCCCGCGATGACGTAGTTCCACGCAACGATGTTGACGACCGATTGCCCCAGGTACTCGACCCGCAGTTCATTCTCACGCACCGCCATCGACAGCAGGCCCCGGCGCGAGTCGCAGTACACCCGCACCAGCGCCGCCAGCACGCACGCGATGCTGGCCGTGACGCACCAAAGCAGCAACTGGCTTTGACCTTGCGGTGCCTTCATGCCAAACAGCGTGGGTTGCGAGACGTTGAAACCGTCGGAGCCGCCGAGCGCTTCTGTTTTGACCAGCACCCCGTACAGCACCATCGACAGCGCCAGCGTCAGCATCGCAAAAAAGATGCCCCGGTAGCGTGCCAGCAGCGGCGCAAAAGGGGCCGCCACAAGCAGCCCGCACACGCCACCGAGCAGGCTCAAACCCAAAACGTCGGTGATGCCCATTTTGTTGAAGGCCAGCGCCGCCGCGTAACCGCCCGCTGCAAACACCAAGCCTTGGCCAAATGGCACGACACCGCAGCGCATCATGATCAAAATACCAAGCGACACCAATCCGTTGGCCAGTGCAATGGTGCCCAATGACACCAGCCACTTGGGCGCGATAAAGCCCGCCAGCAGCAGGGCCGCCAGCGCTGCCAACGTGAGGGTGGCCAGCCGGGCAGGAGACCTGTTCGACAATGACAAAAAGGGCAGTGGCGAGACCGGGGCGTGCGAGGTTGCTGGAGAAGTGGGCACCTGCATGGCGGGTTGCATGGACGTTTGCATGGACGATTGCCTAAATCTTGCGCGCCTGGATGCGCTGAAAAAGCCCCTCGGGCTTGAACACCAGAATCGCCGCCATCACCACGTAAATGCTGAACAGCTCGGCCGGGGGCCAGATGTGCACCGATGCGGCGCGCGCCAGCCCCACCACCAGCGCGCCAATCGCGGCACCCTCAATGCTGCCCAAGCCGCCGATGATGACCACCGCAAAGCTGACAATGATCACACCCACGCTCAAGCCCGGTTGCACCGAGATCATCGGCGCCGTGAGCGCGCCGCCCACGGCTGCAAAAAACACGCCCACCATAAAGGCCCCGGTGTAGATGCGCGACACATTCACGCCCATGCTCGCGGCCACCTCCGGACTGTGGATGACCGAGGTGACGATCTTGCCCAGACGCGTGCGGTTCAGCGCCCACCAGGTCACCACGCCGCACAGCACGGCCAAGCCTACCAAAAGCAGGTCATAACCTACATAACTCAGTCCACCAAGCTTGATATTGCCAAAGGCCTGGTAAGTGTCAGACACGTAATACGGGTTAACACCCCAAACCAGCTTGGTGACATCTTCCAGCATCAAAAAAAGCGCGTAGGTGACCAGCACCAGCAGCACCTCGTCGCGGCCATAGAACATGCGCAGCAGGCCACGCTCCACGAGCGGAGCCAGCAGCGCGGCCACACCGACTGCCGCCATCACCAGCGCCACGATGGTCAATGCGGGCGACACCTTCATTGCCAGCAACCACGTGACCAGACTGGCCCCCGCGTAGGCCCCCACAGCGTAAAAGCTGCCGTGCGCAATGTTCAGGATCTTCAACACCCCAAACACCAGCGTCAGCCCCAAGGCGACGATGAACAGCCACGAGGCATAGGTGATGCCGTCGATGAGGATGGTGGCAAGAAGATTCACGCTGGGCCCTCTTTAAGCGGCCACCGTGGAACCGGCTTTGCCGGGCCGCTGGTGGCGCCCCCTGAGGGGGAGGCGGCCAAGGACCGCTTCGGGGGGGAGCCTATTTTCAGCATTTGGCGCCGGGGAAGCCGGCCTTCATCCAGTCTTCGCTCTTCATATTGGCCGGCGGGTTTACGCACTCTGCCGGGAAGCGCATGATGTCGTCGATCACCACCATCTTCTTGGCCGCGTCCCAGCGCGTGCGGCCAATGGCGGTTTCCTGGATGGCCTGCTGGCCATCGCCCAGCGTCATGCTGATGGTGCCTGCCGGTGACTGCCAGCTGCTGCCCTTGAGTGCGGCTGCCAACTGCTCTGGCGTGGGCTTCTTGCCACCATTGGCGGCCATGGCTTTTTCTGCGGCCAGCTTCAGGCCCAAGAGCGCCTGCGCCATGCGGTAGGGTGCTTGCACGGGATAGACGTTGTTGGCCTTCTGGTACAGGTCAAACCACCAGTCGTTCAACGCCGATTTGGGCGACATCAAGCCATAGGCACCGCGCGCGCCCAGAATCACGCCATTGGGCATTTTCTCGCCAAGGCCCGGCAGCACGTGGTCTGCTGCCGAGAACACCGCCTGCTGGTTCTGGAACAGGCCGCGCGCACCGGCCTGCAAAATGAAGGCCTGCAGGTCGCCGCCCCACAGGCTGGAATGCATGATGTCGGCGGGTTTGGTCAACAGCACTGAAATCTCGGTGCCGTACTGGCCCGCGCCGAACTTGGGCAACAGGTCCGCATCGACTTTTGCACCCTTGTAAAGCTGATCCATGGCCAGGATGAAATCTTTCTTGCTGTCCTGGCCCCAGGCATAGTCCTGGTTGATCATGTTGTAACGGTCAATCTTGATGTTCTTCGCCTTCAAATAGCGGGCCAGGGACACGTTGTCCATCGCGGCGTGGGCGGCGGTGCGAAACACGTAGCTGTATTTGCCGTCTTCAAAAATACGCGGTGTGCCGCAGTCATAAAGGATCAGGAATTTTTTCATTTCCTCGGCCACCGGCGCTACCGCCAGGCAGTCGCCCGAACCCACATACCCCACCACCGCGTCGACTTTTTCGCGGTCGTACAGGGCGCGCATTTCCTGCACCTGCTTGGTGGCACCGCCGTTCTCATCGACGTAAATCGGCTCAATCTTCATGCCGCCAAACCCGACCTTGTTGTAGGGCGCCGGGGCCGCGCCTTTGTTGAAGGCGTCCACCAGCACTTTGGCACCGTTGATGGCCGGCACACCAAAGCTTTCCGCCGCCTGGCCCGAGAGAAAACTGACGATGCCGATTTTGAAAGTCTCCTGCGCCAGCGCGGGCAGCACGGCCAGCGCTACAGCTGCGGCAATGCAGGCCTTGCGCCAGCGGCTTGCTGGCTTTTGAGTTCTAGGGTGAAGCGTGGTCATGAAATGTCTCCTTCGGGTGGCTCAGGGTTGAAATGGCGGCAAGTTGCCGTGACGGACGTGAGAGTGGTTCATTCAACGCGGTGCATTTTCAAGTTGATGCATTTGCAAAGGCGCGTTCATCGGGATGCCGGTCAACCGTGTCGTTCTGTTCCGCCACGTCGTCCGGGCCTGCGGCAATGGCCGCCAGCCGCGCCGCCTGGGGCTCAAGCACCAGCGCGACCTGCCACAGCTCTTCAAACGTCACCTGGTGCAGCAGCAGTGAGCGCGCTGCACGCGGCGCTGCGTCGTACACGCCCGGCATGGTGACATGCAGGCGCTTGGAGGCGTGCCGCTCGACCAGGCCTTCCTGCTCCAACTGGCGGATTGCCTCGCGCACCGTGGAGCGGTTCACGCCAAACTGCTGGGCCAGGTCTTGCTCGGTGGGCAACTGCACGCCTGGCTTCAGGTCGCCCCGCACGATGCACTGCTCGATGACGCCCGAAACTGCTTTGTAGGCGGGCGTGACCTTGACGCGCTCAAACACGGGTGGCGATGGCAGCAGCAGCTCTGCAGACGCGATGGCCACCGTGGCAGATTCGGATGCAGTTGGGCAGGCAATGGACGTCATAGGCAACACAGGCGACAAGGACTTGGGTCAGCGCATGAAAAGGCACGGGGGCAAGCAAGCACAACCCGTGAGCAGGTGTTACAAAATTTGTCCGACAAGCCCAATGTCGCACATAAAAACACAGATGCAGTTGGGACTTTCCCGAGTTCGCCGCTTCGCCAGTCTGCGGGTGGTGACGCGGCGTGTGGCGCTGCGCTGCGCACGTTGAGACGCGTCGCCTCTAATTCGGTTTGCTGCCTGAACAACCCCTGTGCTATATTCATGAGCATGCGTTTCGCCTGTTTTTACTTTAGCCACTTTTGGTTCTCACCTGCATCCGGCGGTAGAGAGTTTTGAGTGTGGCCTGAGTAAAACACCCCAAACTTCCTGAAAACCGCCGGTCACTCCGGCGGTTTTTTTTTACCTTTTGATTTGTCCGTTGAATTCAAGGAACCACGCCATGACCGCACCTGCATCTGCCGCTCCAATCGTCACTTCCACCGCTCCCACTGCAGCTTCCAGCCCCGACGCCTGGCAGGGCTACCAGCAAGACCGCCGCCGCCAGCCCCGCGCCAATGACCGCACCAGCCGTACCGATGACGAACGCATCAAGGACATCACCGTGTTGCCACCGCCTGAACATTTGATCCGCTTTTTCCCGATTCGCGGCACGGCGATTGAGTCACTCATCACCACCACGCGCCACCACATCCAGGACATCATGGCGGGCAGTGATGACCGCATGCTGGTGGTGATTGGCCCGTGCTCCATCCACGACCCGGTCGCCGCGCTGGAGTACGCCCGCGCGCTCAAGGTACAGCGCGACAAATACGCCGACACGCTGGAAATCGTGATGCGCGTGTACTTCGAGAAACCGCGCACTACGGTGGGCTGGAAAGGACTGATCAACGACCCGTACCTCGACGAGAGCTTCCGCATTGACGAAGGCCTGCGCATTGCGCGCCAGTTATTGATCGAGATCAACCGCCTGGGCCTGCCCGCAGGCAGTGAATTTCTGGATGTGATCTCGCCGCAGTACCTGGGCGACCTGATTGCCTGGGGCGCGATAGGTGCGCGCACCACCGAAAGCCAGGTGCATCGCGAGCTGGCCTCGGGCCTGTCAGCCCCCATCGGCTTCAAGAACGGCACCGACGGCAATATCAAAATCGCCACCGATGCGATTCAGGCGGCTGCCGGTGGGCATCACTTTCTGTCGGTCCACAAAAACGGCCAGGTGGCGATTGTGCAGACCAACGGCAACCCCGATTGCCACGTGATTTTGCGCGGCGGCAAGGCCCCCAATTACGATGCAGCCAGCGTGACGTCGGCCTGTACGGAGCTCGCTGCCGCGAAGTTGCCCGCTACCCTGATGGT
>JAYVNK010000473.1:0-3178 GCA_043758475.1 Comamonadaceae bacterium
CGCCAGCGGCGGCACTGGTTTGAGGGTTTGTGGGCCAATGCGGGGGTGGCGGTCATCCTCAAAAAGGCTTGAAAACTTCTAATGGACAATCTCGGTTCATGTTCCCCAGCCTGTTCACGGACTATCCGCAAATCAAGGGTGGCAAGCTCAAAGCGCTGGGCATTGCGGGCGAAAAGCGCGCGGCGGTGCTGCCGGATGTGCCCACTCTGGCAGAGCAGGGCATTGCCAACGTCAACATGTCCCAGTGGTACGCGATGTTCGCGTCGGCCAAGACGCCCAAAGCGGTCATTGACCGCCTCAACCGCGAGAGGAACGCCGTGTTGAATGACAAGGCCGTAGAGAAAAAGATCGCAGACCAGGGTGCCGAAGTTGAAACCGGCACCCCAGAACAGTTGAAGGCGCTGGTGCAAAAGGAAGCCGTGCACTGGAAAAGCGTGGTCACAGCCGCAAAAATCAAGGCTGAATGAATCGAAGCAGGCTGAACCGAAGCAAAATCACTGCTTTAACCGGAATGACACTGTGACGAACTTGCAAGACTGGATTGGCCGCAGCGAAACGGTCGAAGACATGGCCACCGCAACGCCTTACGCGGCATTGGCCGCCACGCTGGACTGGCCTGCAGCCGAGGGCCTCAATCTGCCCCAGCGCCCGCCGGTGGGCACGCCGCTGCCCTGCCTGTGGCACTGGCTTTATTTTTTGCCCATCGCCCCGCAGCGTGAGATTGGCGAAGACGGCCACCCCAAACGCGGCGGCTTCATGCCACCTGTGCCGTTGCCCCGGCGCATGTGGGCTGGCAGCGATTTTGAATGGCATGAGCCATTGCTGGTGGGGGATGCATTGGCGCGCACATCCACCATCCTGGATGTGAAGGAAAAGTCGGGCCGCACCGGCAGCCTGATTTTTGTGAAGGTGCGCCATGAGGTGCGGCGCAACGGCGCGCAGGGCGTGGCACTCACCGAGCATCACCACATCGTATACCGCGCAGCAGCGTCGCCAGACGACGTGGCTCCACCGCCGCAGTCTGCCCCCGCAACATGGACTTGGGAGCGCCACATCGTGCCGGATGACGTGCTGCTGTTTCGCTACTCCGCACTCACCTTCAACGGCCACCGCATCCACTATGACCGCAAGTATGTGACCGGTGTGGAAGGCTACCCCGGCCTGGTGGTGCACGGCCCGCTGATTGCGACCTTGCTGATGGATTTGCTGCGCCGCAACCAGCCAGGTGCAACCGTGCTGCGCTTTGAGTTCAAGGCGGTGCGCCCCACCTTTGACATCCATGCTTTTTCTGTCCACGGGCAGCCGTCAAGCGATGGCAAAACCGTGCATCTTTGGGCCCGCGACCATGAAGGCTGGCTGACGATGGACGCTACGGCAACCCTGGCATAAAAACGTCCTGAAACCACTTATGCAACCTCTCAAAGGCATTGCCGGCGTCACGCTGGAGCACGCCATTGCTGCGCCGTTTGCCACCGGGCAACTGGCCGACAGGGGCGCACGCGTGATCAAGATCGAGCGTCCCGGCGTGGGTGATTTTGCGCGCGGCTACGGCGAGCGCGTGCGCGGCCTGGCCTCGCATTTCGTGTGGACCCACCGCTCCAAGGAATGCCTCACGCTGGATGTGAAGCACTACGAGGCACAAAATATCCAGATGCGCCTGATTCTGGAAGAAGCCGACGTGGTGGTGAAAACCTGGCACCCGGCGCAGCGGCGCGCCCTGGGGCTGTCCCATGACGCATTGTGCAAACTCAAGCCCGGCATCATCGTCTGCGACATCTCGGGCTACTCGATTGCCGACATCGCAGCAGGCATGTACGCCTGCACCAACATCCTCGCCGCATTGATGCACAGGCAGCAAACCGGCCAGGGCCAGCGCATTGACGTGTCGATGCTCGAGTCACTGTCTGAATGGATGGGCTACCCGCTGTACTACGCGTTTGACGGCGCGCCACCCCTGGCCCGCACGGAGGCCAGCCACGCCACCATTTATCCCTATTGTCCGTTCCTGGCGGGCGATGGCAAAACCGTGATGCTGGGGTTGCAGAACGAGCGCGAGTGGAAGATTTTTTTCGACAAGATGCTGGACAACCCGGCGTTGGCAACCGATGCGCGCTTTTCAACCACCGCCAAACGCAGCGCGCCGCAGGGGGACCTGGCGGCGCTGATCGTTGCCGCGTTCTCGACCTTAACCGCCGATGAAGTGGCGCAGCGTCTGGAGCAGGCGGGCATTGCCAATGCCCAGGTCAACACGATGGCCGAGGTATGGGCGCACCCGCAACTCAAGGCGCGCGACCGCTGGCGCGAGGTGGACACGCCCGCCGGGCCGATTCCCGCGCTGGGCCAGCAGGGCTACAGCGCGGAGCGCTTTGCGCCGCTGCGGGCCGAGGGCGTGGTGTAACTACGACTATGACTATGACTATGACTATGCATTTGCCAACTACCTACCTCTTCGTTCCGGGCAACCGCCCCGAGCGCTTTGCCAAAGCACTGGCGTCGGGTGCGGACCGTATCATCATTGACCTGGAAGATGCTGTGGCACCCGCAGACAAGGCGACAGCGCGCGCGGCCATCGCACAGTGGATGGGTAGCGTGGCCAGCACGCTGGACGCCCGCAGCAAAGTCCTGATCCGCATCAACGACGCGGCCACGCCCTGGCATGCCGATGATCTGGCGCTGGCCAAGAGCGTGCAAGCGCCGTGTGTGATGCTCCCCAAATGCGAGGCGGCCAGCCAGGTAGCCCAAGTGCTCGCACATTTGGGCGCTGGTGCAGCCGTGCTGCCGCTGATTGAGACGGCGCGCGGCCTGCTGGCGCTGCACGGGATTGCCGCAGCACCCGGTGTGGTGCGCCTGGCATTTGGCTCGCTTGACTACATGGTGGACCTGGATATTCCCAGCCTGCAGATTGAAGCCGCAGTGGGTGCCGTGGCCGTTGGGGATGGCGTCAGCAACATCGCACTGGATTTTGCTGCCACCCAAATTGCCATCGCTTCCCGCGCGGCGGGCCTGCCATCCCCGGTGGCTGGCGTCACACCCGAGCTGGATGCAGCGCGCGTGACCGCAGACATGGCGCATGCGCGAACACTGGGGTTCGGTGCCAAGATGTGCATCCATCCTTCCCAGGTGGCTGCGGTGCGTGCGGCCCTGCGGTCAAGCGCGCAGGAATTGGCATGGGCGCAGC
>JAYVNK010000474.1:0-3169 GCA_043758475.1 Comamonadaceae bacterium
GGCGACCGGCTGGACAAGGGCGACGTGATTGCAGACGGAGCGTCAACGGACATTGGCGAACTGGCGCTGGGCCAGAACATGCTGGTGGCGTTCATGCCATGGAACGGCTACAACTTCGAGGATTCGATCCTGATCAGTGAGCGCGTGGTGGCAGAAGACCGCTACACGTCGATCCATATCGAAGAACTCGTGGTCATGGCGCGTGACACCAAGCTGGGTGCCGAAGAAATCACCCGCGACATACCGAACCTGAGCGAGCAGCAGCTCAACCGGCTCGATGAGTCCGGCATTATTTATGTCGGCGCCGAAGTGCAGCCGGGTGACACGCTGGTTGGCAAAGTCACCCCCAAGGGCGAGACCACGCTGACTCCTGAAGAAAAACTGCTTCGCGCCATCTTTGGCGAGAAAGCCAGCGACGTGAAAGACACGTCTTTGCGGGTTGATCAAGGTTCGCAAGGCACCGTTATCGACGTGCAGGTGTTCACGCGTGAAGGCATACCGCGCGACCGCCGTGCCCAGCAGATCATTGACGATGAGCTCAAACGCTTCCGCCTTGACTTGAACGACCAGCTTCGCATTGTGGAGGCTGACGCTTTTGACCGGATCGAGAAGCTGCTGACCGGCAAAGCGGCCAACGGCGGGCCGAACAAGTTGCCCAAGGGCACCAAGATCGACAAGGCCTATTTGACATCGGTTGAGAAATTCCACTGGTTCGACATTCGCCCGGCTGACGATGATGTGGCCAGCCAACTGGAGAGCATCAAAAACTCACTGGAGCAGACCCGCCACAGCTTTGATCTGGCATTTGAAGAAAAGCGCAAGAAACTCACGCAGGGTGACGAGTTACCCGCTGGCGTGCTGAAGATGGTCAAGGTGTACCTTGCCGTCAAGCGCCGCCTGCAACCAGGCGACAAGATGGCAGGGCGCCACGGCAACAAGGGCGTGGTGTCCAAGATTGTTCCGGTCGAAGACATGCCTTACATGGCTGACGGCACACCGTGCGACATCGTGCTCAACCCCCTGGGCGTGCCTTCGCGGATGAACGTGGGCCAGGTGCTTGAAGTGCACTTGGGCTGGGCCGCCAAAGGCATTGGCCAGCGCATTGGCGACATGCTGCAGGCACAGGCCAAGCTGGCTGATCTGCGCAAGTTCCTTGAGACGCTTTACAACGGTTCTGGCCGCAAGGAAGACCTGTCCAAACTCAGCGACGCTGACGTGCTGGAGATGGCGGACAACCTGTCCAAAGGCGCCACCTTTGCGACGCCGGTTTTTGATGGTGCGTCAGAGGAAGAAATTCGCGGCATGCTCAAGCTGGCGTACCCGGACGACATCGTCAAGGCCAAGGGGCTGACGGCGGCCCGCACGCAGGCCAATCTGTTTGATGGCCGCAGTGGCGACGCTTTTGAGCGGCCTACGACGATTGGCTACATGCACGTGCTCAAGCTGCACCATTTGGTCGATGACAAGATGCACGCGCGCTCAACCGGCCCTTACAGCCTGGTGACGCAGCAGCCGCTGGGCGGCAAGGCCCAGTTTGGTGGCCAGCGTTTCGGCGAGATGGAAGTGTGGGCGCTGGAAGCTTACGGTGCGTCTTACACCTTGCAGGAAATGCTCACGGTCAAGTCTGATGACGTGCAGGGCCGCACCAAGGTGTACGAGAGCATTGTCAAAGGCGAGCACGCGATTGAAGCCGGCATGCCGGAATCGTTCAACGTGCTGGTGAAGGAAATTCGATCTTTGGGGATCGACATGGAACTCGAACGCGGATAAGTAAGAAATAAGGAAGAAAATTCATGAAGTCATTACTCGACCTGTTCAAGCAATTCACACCGGATGAGCATTTCGATGCCATCCGCATCGGCATGGCCTCGCCAGAGAAGATCCGTTCGTGGTCTTTTGGTGAAGTCAAGAAACCCGAGACCATCAATTACCGCACTTTCAAGCCGGAGCGCGACGGCCTGTTCTGCGCCAAGATTTTTGGCCCCATCAAGGACTACGAATGCCTGTGCGGAAAATACAAGCGCCTCAAACACCGGGGCGTCATTTGCGAAAAGTGCGGCGTTGAAGTCACGCAGACCAAGGTTCGCCGTGACCGCATGGGCCATATCGACCTGGCCGCGCCGTGCGCGCACATCTGGTTCCTGAAATCGCTGCCAAGCCGTCTGGGCCTGGTACTGGACATGACCCTGCGCGACATCGAGCGTGTGCTGTACTTTGAAGCCTATGTGGTGACCGACCCCGGCATGACCCCGCTGAAGAAATTCAGCATCATGACCGAAGACGACTATGACGCCAAGTTCAAGGAATACGGCGACGAGTTCCAGGCCAAGATGGGTGCAGAAGGCATCAAGGATTTGCTTCAGAGCATTGACATCGAAGGCTCCATTGAGAAACTTCGCAACGACCTGACCGGGTCCGAGCTGAAGATCAAGAAAAACGCCAAACGCCTCAAAGTGCTGGAAGCCTTCAAGAAATCCGGCATCAAGCCCGAGTGGATGGTGCTGGAAGTTCTGCCCGTGCTGCCGCCGGATTTGCGTCCGCTCGTGCCGCTGGACGGTGGCCGTTTTGCCACCTCCGACCTGAACGACCTGTACCGCCGCGTCATCAACCGCAACAGCCGCCTGCGCCGTTTGCTGGAACTGAAAGCGCCGGAAATAATTGCCCGCAACGAAAAGCGCATGCTGCAAGAGGCCGTCGATTCGCTGCTGGACAACGGCCGTCGCGGCAAAGCCATGACGGGTGCCAACAAGCGCGCCCTGAAGTCCTTGGCCGACATGATCAAAGGCAAATCGGGCCGTTTCCGCCAGAACTTGCTGGGCAAGCGCGTGGACTACTCGGGTCGCTCGGTGATTGTGGTGGGCCCCACGCTCAAGCTGCACCAGTGCGGCTTGCCCAAACTGATGGCGCTGGAGTTGTTCAAGCCTTTCATTTTCTCGCGCCTGGAAGCCATGGGCATCGCCACCACCATCAAGGCGGCCAAGAAAGAAGTTGAATCCGGCACACCCGTCGTGTGGGACATTCTGGAAGAGGTCATCAAAGAGCATCCTGTGATGCTTAACCGTGCACCTACGCTGCACCGTTTGGGCATTCAGGCGTTCGAGCCCATCCTGATCGAAGGCAAGGCCATCCAGCTGCACCCGCTCGTCTGCTCTGCTTTCAACGCCGACTT
>JAYVNK010000475.1:0-3168 GCA_043758475.1 Comamonadaceae bacterium
TGGGGGCGGCGA
This sequence comes from Comamonadaceae bacterium, assembly GCA_043758475.1. Classification (GTDB taxonomy): domain Bacteria; phylum Pseudomonadota; class Gammaproteobacteria; order Burkholderiales; family Burkholderiaceae_C; genus JANYCG01. The sequence goes on from JAYVNK010000475.1 coordinate 13, forward strand.
TGCAGCCGTCCTGCGTCGCACGGGTGCGCGCCGACTCGCTGCCCCACACCGTGACGTGCATGCCGAAGGCCTTGCCATAGCCCGCCAGTATCTGGCCAATTTTGCCGTAGCCCCAGATGCCCAGCGTCTTGCCCTTGAGCACCGTGCCCACACCGAAATTGGACGGCATGGAGCCTGATTTGAGGCCCGATTGCTGCCAAACGCCATGCTTTAGGTTGCTGATGTAATGCGGCAGGCGCCGCGTTGCCGCCATGATCAGCGCCCAGGTCAACTCGGCCGGCGCGACTGGTGAGCCACTGCCCTCTGCTACCGCAATGCCGCGCTCGGTGCACGCCTGCATGTCGATGTGGCTGCCAGCGCGACCGGTTTGCACAATCAGCTTGAGCTTGGGCAATTTTTCGATCAAGGCGCGCGTCATGTGGGTGCGCTCGCGTATCAGCACGATCACGTCAGCTTCTTTGAGCCGCACTGACAGTTGGCCCAGGCCCTTGACGGTGTTGGTGTACACCTTGGCGGTAAATTCCTCCAGCTTGGTCGCGCAGGCCAGCTTGCGCACGGCATCCTGGTAATCATCAAGAATCACAATATTCATGCCGGTATTGTGCCTTGGGCAGTGCGCGTCATTCGTCGCTTGGCGCAATGCGCCCATCGAAGCGGGTTGAGGCGCGTGCTGGGGTGCCGGGTGCCAGTCCCTACGTCAGTGCAGCGCGGCTTCCCGCGCGGCCAGGCGGTCAAGCTCGGCGCACACGTCGGCCATGCGGCCTGAGATCACCATGCGGCCCACGCTGGCCGGTGCCTGGCCGGCTTCCAGCACGCGCATCACGCGCAGCACAAGCCGTGCGGGCGCGACACACGCTGGCGAGCTGGCGGGCTGGGCACGACACGCGCCAGCGGCCCCATTTTTCAGGCTATTTGTGCCCTTGGATATGCTGCTAGCCCTTGTGTGGTGTGCACAGTCAGCTATTGATTTAACAGTTATTGGCTGGCCGTGAGTTTCCGGTGCGCGCACGGCGGCAGGCCGCTGGCCGCTGCGGCCGGGCAGCGCACCCGCCGCAAACCAGCGAAACAGACCTTGCAGGGGCGCCAATATCCCTGGAACGGCGAACAAAGCGGTGGTCATTTGTAATGTCCTGAAGAGAGATGCCGATTGAATGTTCCGGCGACGTGTTGCGGCTACGTCGGCATTGTGTTGCGACTACATCAGCATGGTGTTTCGAATCAGCCCCACCGCCAGGCCCTCAATTTCAAAGGGCTCGCCGGGCTCGACCACGATGGTTTGGTAGTCAGGGTTTTCGGGATGCAGTTCAATCAGGTGCTTGTTGCGCTTGAAGCGCTTGACGGTGACTTCATCACCCAGGCGGGCCACCACAATCTGTCCGTTTTTGGCGTCTTTGGTGGCTTGCACGGCCAAGAGGTCGCCGTCCAAGATGCCGGCGTCGCGCATTGACATGCCGCGCACCTTGAGCAGGTAATCAGGTTTGCGCTGGAACAGGCTGTTTTCGACGTAATAAGTTTTGTCAACATGCTCCTGCGCGAGAATGGGCGAGCCAGCCGCCACCCGGCCAATGAGGGGCAGGGCAAGCTGGGCAAAGCTGGACAGCGAGAATTGATGGCCACGGGATTCGTTGATGGAGCGCAGCGCATCGCTCTTGAGGCGAATGCCGCGTGAGGTGCCGCTGACCAGGTCGATCACGCCTTTGCGGGCCAGCGCCTGCAAGTGCTCTTCGGCGGCGTTGGCCGATTTGAAGCCGAGTTCGGTGGCGATCTCGGCGCGCGTGGGTGGGGCGCCGGTGCGTGCAATGGCGCTCTTGATAAGGTCCAGAATCTGCTGCTGGCGGGCAGTGAGTTTTACCGGGAAGCTGGGCAAATCGATCATGAATTACTCCTTGGTTGACTGGAAGGCCACCTGCATCGCTGTTGATCACTGACTTAATATCCAGTAACTGTATTTTTACCCAGTTCTTGAAAGTTTGCAAGCGATGTTGTCAAAAAATAACAAAACTATAGTGGTGTTGGGCACTGGCGGCACGGTTGCCGGCACCGCTGCCACGGCGGGCGACAACATTGGCTACACCGCTGCTCAGCTGGGTGTGGCGCAATTGCTGGCGGCCATTCCTGCGCTGGCGCAGTTGCCCTGCGCAGTGGTGGCTGAGCAAGTGGCGCAGGTGGACAGCAAAGACATGGGTTTTGCCATTTGGCAGGCCCTGGCAGCCCGTGTAGGCCATTTTCTGGCGCTGCCTGAGGTGGGGGGCGTCATCATCACCCACGGCACCGACACGCTGGAGGAAACCGCGTTTTTTCTACATGCGGTGCTGCCGGCAGATTTGGTGGTCCGCAAACCCGTGGTGTTGACCTGCGCCATGCGCCCGTCCACGGCGATGGTGCCCGACGGCCCGCAGAACCTACTGGACGCTTTTGCCGTGGCATTGACCGACGGCGCTTGCGGGGTGCTAGCGGTGTGCGCAGGCACCCTTCACGGCGCTGTGGACGTGCAAAAGGTGCATCCATACCGGCTGGACGCCTTTAACTCGGGCGATGGCGGGCCGCTGGGCTTTGTCGAGGAAAAAACCCTACGATTGACAAGAAATTGGCCTCCAGCCCTTGTGCGCAGTGCGCAAGTAGCTATTAAAACTGTAGCTTTAGTAAAACACTGGCCGCGCGTTGAAATTGTGATGAACCACGCCGGTGCCAGTGGTGCGATGGTCGATGCGCTGCTGGCCCAGACGGTGGCGGGTCATGCTGACCCGGTGCGCGGCATCGTGGTGGCTGCCACCGGCAATGGCACGGTGCACCATGACCTGGAAGCCGCGTTGCTGCGCGCGCAGGCAGAGGGCATCAAGGTGGTGCTGGCAACCCGCTGCGCTGAGGGGCGGGTTCTGCCGGTCGCGCGCAGCCTTTGTGCCGACTCGCAAGGCCTGTCACCCGTCAAGGCAAGAATCGCCCTGATGCTGTCGTTACTTTAGCGAACCAGCTTTCGAACCAGCTTTCGAATCAGCCCGCCAGCGCCGCAAACGCACGCGAGGTGATCTCATCCACCCGGCCGCTGCCGCTGATGGCGCGGTACTTTGGTGCGGTGGCGGGCTGTGCGCGGGCCCAGTCGGCGTAGTAGGCCACCAGCGGGCGGGTTTGCGCGCTGTAGACGTCCAGGCGTTTTTT
>JAYVNK010000476.1:0-3167 GCA_043758475.1 Comamonadaceae bacterium
CGCCCAACGACAGCGGCAGCGCGCAAAGAATCGTCACCGGGTGCAAAAAGTCCTTGAACAGCAGCACCAGCACAATGTAAATGCACAGCACCCCCGTCAGCATGGCCAGGCCAAAGCTGGCAAACAGCTCGCCCATCACCTCGGCATCGCCCACCTCGCGCACCTTCACACCGGGCGGCAGCTGCTTGATGGCGGGCAGCTGCGCTACCGCCGCAGTCACATCGCCCAGCGGCAGGCCCGAGAGTTCAATCTCGAAGTTGACGTTGCGCGAGCGGTCGTAGCGCTCAATCACCGCCGGGCCGCCGGTCATCTCCAGCGTGGCCACCTGGCTGAGCATCACGGGGCCTTTGCTGCCTGGCACTGCAAGGCGCTCCAGCACGCTCAGGTCCTTGCGGGCAGCGCCGTCCAGTTTCACCACCATGGGCACCTGGCGCTGCGACAGGTTGAGCTTGGGCAGCGAAATGTCGTAGTCACCCGCTGTGGCGATGCGCAGCGTTTCACCAATAGCGGCGCTGGTCACGCCCATGTCAGCCGCTTTGGCAAAGTCAGGGCGCACTGCGATCTCGGGGCGGATCAGGCTGGCGCTGGACGCCACGCTGCCCAGACCGGGAACGGTGCGCAGGTCTTTTTCCACAGCCAGGGCAGCGGCCTGTAGGGCCACCGGATCTTCGCCGGTGAGCACCAGCACATACTTCTCGCCCGAGCCGCCCAGGCCGACCTTGCTGCGCACGCCCGGCAGGGGCTCCAGCGCCGTGCGGATGTTGTTCTCGATGCCCTGCTTGCGCGGGCGGTCGCCCCGGTCAGTCAGCAAAATGGTGAGCGAGGCCTTGCGTGCCTCGGCTGCGCCCTGCGGTGCAAATGGGTCGCCGCCGACACTGCCGCCACCGATGGTGGTGTAGATGCTTTTGACGTGTTCCACCTTGGCGATCATCAGGCGCGCAGACTCGGCTGCCGCTGCGGTTTGCGCAAGCGTGGAGCCTGGCGGCAATTCCAGGTACACCTGCGTCTGCGAGTTGTCGTCGGGCGGGATGAAGCCGGTGGGCAGCAGCGGGATCAACGCCACAGACCCAACAAAGAACAGCGTCGCGCCGATCATGGTCAGCACGCGGTGCTTCAGGCACCATGCGGCCCAGCGCAGGTAGATGCGCATCCAGCGCGGGTCTGCCTGGGTGCCCACGATCGGTTTGAGAATATAGGCCGACATCATCGGCGTCAGCATCCGCGCCACCAGCAGCGACGCCACCACGGCCAATGACGCAGTCCAGCCAAACTGCTTGAAGAATTTGCCGGCAATGCCGCTCATGAAGGCGGTCGGCAAAAACACCGCCACCAGGGTGAAGGTAGTGGCAATCACGGCCAGGCCAATCTCGTCCGCCGCTTCCATGGCTGCCTGGTAGGGCGACTTGCCCATGCGCAAGTGGCGCACAATATTCTCCACTTCCACAATGGCGTCGTCCACCAGAATGCCCACCACCAAAGACAGCGCCAGCAGCGTGATCACGTTCACCGAGAAGCCCAGCAGGTACATCCCGATGAAGGCGGGAATGACCGAAAGCGGCAGCGCCACAGCCGACACCAACGTGGCCCGCCAGTCGCGCAAAAATAGCCATACCACCAGCACTGCCAAAATAGCACCTTCGTATAGCAGGTGCATCGAGCCGGTGTATTCCTCTTGTACGGGCTTGACAAAGTTGAAAGCCTCGGTGAGCACGATGTCAGGGTGCTGGACCTTGAGCTCTGCCAGTGCCTTTTGCACTGCGGCACCCACCGCCACTTCGCTTTCGCCCTTGCTGCGCGACACCTCAAAGCCCACCACCGGCTTGCCATTGAGCAACGCGGTCGAGCGCTGCTCGGCGGTGGTGTCGCTCACTGTGGCCACCTGGTCGAGGCGGATGCGCCGGGCCCCGCTGGCACCAGAGGCGTCGACGTTTCCCGCCGTCAAGCTCAATTGAAGCTGGCCCAGTTCCTGTGCCGACTTGACTGTGGCCAACGTGCGCACGGGCTGCTCGCCGCCGCCTACGTCGGTGCGGCCACCTGCGCTGTCCAGCTGCACCTGGCGCAACTGGCGGGAGATGGCGGCGGCGGTGGCACCGAGCGCCTGGAGTTTGAGCGGGTCCAGCGCCACGCGCACTTCACGCGTCACGCCGCCTACGCGGTTCACCGCGCCGACGCCACGCACGGCCAGCAGCGCGCGCGTGACTTCGTTGTCAACGAACCAGGACAGGGCTTCGTCGTCCAGCCTGGGTGGGTCCACGCCGCTCGAAGGCGCGGTGCTGATCGTGAAGGCCAGCACCGGCTGGGCCGCCATGTCGAGCTTGCTGACGATCGGGTCGCGCACGTCGCCGGGCAAATCGCTGCGCACCCGCGCCACGGCGGAGCGTACATCGTCGACCGCTTCCTGCACCGGTTTCTCCAGGCGAAACTCGGCCGTGATGGTCACGCCGCCATCCTGCACCTTGGTGTAGATGTGCTTGAGGCCCTGCACGGCGGCAATTGAGTTCTCAATCTTGCGGGCCACCTCAGTTTCCAGCTGTGCGGGCGCGGCGCCGGGCAATGACGCTGTCACCGTGACCGTGGGCAAGTCAATATCGGGGAAATTTTGCACCTTCATCGCGTTGAACGACAGCAGCCCGGCAAACGTGAGCAGCACAAACAGCATTACCGCCGGAATCGGGTTTTTGATGGACCAGGCGGAGACGTTCATTTTTTTGCCTCCACCACGCGCACCAGGTCGCCGTCGTTCAGAAAGCCGGCGCCATTGGCCACCAGCCGCGCATCCGCCGCCAGACCATTGGTGATTTCTACCCGGTCACCGGCCATGCGCCCGGTCTGCACCTTGACTTGGGCCACGCGGCTGTCGGCACCCACGCGGTAAACATAGCTGAAGCCGTCTCGAATGATCAGCGCCGTTTGCGGAACCGTCAGCGCGTTCGAATTGCCAAGCTCGAACTCGCCTTTGGCGAACATCCCGGCCCTGACTGAAAATGCGGCACCAGGCGAAGCTGGCAAGTCAACGTACACCAATGCAGCGCGCGTTACCGGGTCCACGGTGGGGGCCACCATGCGCACGCGGCCCTTGAGCTGCGCTCCGCTGGCCGCCGTGACGGTGGCCGTGGTGCCTGCGCCTATTCGGCCCAGTTCGGCCGAGGTGACTTCGGCGCGCCACT
>JAYVNK010000477.1:0-3165 GCA_043758475.1 Comamonadaceae bacterium
TCGCCGGAATCGGCGTCCCCGGCCCGTAGATTCCCTTCACACCCGCCTCGTAGAGAAAGTCGTAGTCGCGCCGCGGCACCACGCCGCCGACGAAGACGATGATGTCATCTGCACCGAGCTTTTTTAGCTCGGCAATGATCGCGGGCACCAGCGTTTTGTGGCCTGCGGCGAGCGTGGACACACCCACCGCATGCACGTCGTTCTCAATCGCCTGGCGGGCGCATTCTTCAGGGGTTTGAAACAGCGGGCCCATGTCCACGTCAAAGCCCAAATCGGCAAACGCGGTGGCCACCACTTTGGCCCCGCGGTCGTGGCCGTCCTGGCCCAGCTTGCTGACCATGACGCGGGGGCGTCGGCCTTGCTCCAAGGCAAACTGTGCGATGTCGGTTTTGAGAGCGTTCCAGTATTCCATGGTGTCACCGTGGGTTGAATTGCCATCCTGGTCATGGCCATAGGCAGCCGCGTAAACGCCAGATACCTTGTTGGTATCAGCGCGGTGGCGGCCATAGGCCTTTTCCAGCGCATCGCTCACCTCGCCCACCGTGGCGCGCAGGCGGATCGCCTTGATGGACAAGTCGAGCAGATTGCCTGAACTATCATTTGCTGCACAAGTAATAGCATACAATGCAGTCTGAACGGGGGCTGCATCACGAATTAGCTTTATTTTCTTCAACCGGTCAATCTGCCCGTCGCGCACCGCCACGTTGTCGATGTCGCGTGATTCAATCACGTCTTCGGTCTTGAGCTTGTATTTGTTGACGCCCACAATCACATCGCGGCCCGAGTCAATGCGCGCCTGCTTTTCGGCTGCTGCCGCTTCAATCTTCAGCTTGGCCCAGCCGCTGTCCACAGCCTTCACCATGCCGCCCATGGCTTCGACTTCTTCAATGATTTTCCACGCCGCATCAGCCATGTCCTGCGTGAGTTTTTCCATCATGTAGCTGCCCGCCCAAGGGTCAATCACACTGGTGATATGGGTTTCTTCCTGAATGATGAGCTGGGTATTGCGGGCAATGCGCGAGCTGAACTCCGTAGGCAGTGCAATGGCTTCATCGAACGAATTGGTGTGCAGGCTCTGCGTGCCACCAAACACCGCAGCCATGGCCTCAATGGTGGTGCGCACGATATTGTTGTACGGGTCCTGCTCGGTCAGGCTCCAGCCACTGGTCTGGCAGTGCGTGCGCAGCATCAGGCTCTTGGGCTTCTTGGCGTCAAAGCCCTTCATGATGCGGCACCACAGAAGCCGCGCTGCACGCATCTTGGCTACTTCCAGATAGAAGTTCATGCCGATGGCCCAGAAGAAGCTCAGGCGACCGGCAAACTCGTCCACGTCCATGCCTTTGTTGATGGCCGTCTTCACATATTCTTTGCCGTCAGCCAGAGTAAAAGCCAATTCGAGGGCTTGGTTCGCGCCTGCCTCCTGCATGTGATAGCCACTGATGGAAATCGAGTTGAACTTCGGCATGTTCTTTGCCGTGTATTCAATAATGTCGCCAATGATGCGCATGGACGGCGCGGGCGGGTAGATGTAGGTGTTGCGCACCATGAATTCTTTAAGAATGTCGTTCTGGATCGTGCCGCTCAGTTGGTCCTGCCGTACACCCTGCTCTTCGGCAGCGACGATGTACCCCGCCAGTACGGGCAGGACCGCGCCGTTCATCGTCATCGAGACGCTCACCTTGTCCAGCGGAATCTGGTCGAAGAGGATTTTCATGTCCTCCACGCTGTCAATCGCCACACCGGCTTTGCCTACGTCGCCCGTCACGCGCGGGTGGTCGCTGTCATAGCCACGGTGCGTGGCCAGATCAAAGGCCACGCTCACGCCCTGCCCGCCAGCGGCCAAGGCCTTGCGGTAAAAGGCGTTGGATTCCTCTGCGGTTGAGAACCCCGCGTATTGCCGAATCGTCCACGGTCGCACGGCGTACATGGTGGCCTGTGGGCCGCGCAGGTAGGGCTCAAAGCCGGGCAAGGTGTCGGTGTGCGGCAGATCGCTCACATCCTGCGCCGTGTACAGCGGCTTCACAGCAATGCCATCGGGCGTGTGCCAATACAGCGCATCTACATTGCCATCGGGCGCAGATTTGGAAGCGGCCTTAGCCCAGGCTTCCAGCTTGGCGGGGGCAAATTCTGTGGGCTTGAGGCTCATGGTGTCTTGACGGTTTGCGTTGTGTGGATTGCCATGTTAAGCCTCAAGTCGAAGTCTCATGCCGGTTCAGCACCACCGGGCGCTGTGAGTCATGAATTCAGCCAAAAAAGATTCTCCCGGCAAGCGCCACATTATCCCGGGAATTACATGATTTATAATTATTGATTTAAAATATTTCATCACGCTTACAATCCAGCGCAATGACACAACTGCCTGCCGTCAACCCGTCCGGCCTTTCCTTGGCACCGCGAGCGCTTTACGAGGAAGTGGCGGAGTTGCTGCGCCAGCGCATTTTCAAGCGCGAGATGCAGCCCGGCAGCTGGATTGACGAACTGAAAATTGCCGAGGCCTACGGCATCAGCCGCACCCCTCTGCGTGAGGCCTTGAAGGTGCTGGCAGCCGAAGGCCTGGTCACCATGAAAGTGCGCCGGGGTGCTTATGTGACAGAGGTTTCAGAACAGGACTTAAGCGACGTCTACCATCTGCTCAGCCTGCTTGAATCTGACGCGGCCGGCGTGGTCGCCGCGCAAGCCAACGACGCCCAGATGGAAGAACTGCATGCCCTGCACAGACAGCTGGAAGCGGCGGCCCGCCCCGGCAAAGTGGACCAGACCCGTTTTTTTGAGATCAACGAGCGCTTTCACCTGACGCTGCTGGCCATAGCCAACAACCGCTGGCGTGACCAGATGGTGCTGGACCTGCGCAAGGTGATGAAGCTCAACCGCCATCACTCGCTGCTGAAGGCAGGCCGGATTGAAGAGTCGCTGGCAGAGCACCGCGCCATCATGGCGGCGCTGGCGGCGCGTGACGCCAGCGCCACGGTGCAGCGCATGCGGGAGCATTTCAGGGGCGGGCTGGAGGCAGCAGCATAAGCTATTATGTTAATAGCTACTTATGCAATCCTGACGATGGCCAGAGGCATATTAGACCACCAAACCACGGAAATTGAGCCAGATTTCCAGCGCGTTCAATTCATTTCTAAATCATTCGTGAAGTAGGCGCACCGACGAAGACAGTGC
>JAYVNK010000478.1:0-3161 GCA_043758475.1 Comamonadaceae bacterium
CCTCTGCCAGCTTTTTCCCCAAGGTCGACAAGCTGGTGGACATGGGCGGTGGCACCTACCGCTGGGAGATGGCAAAGATTGGCGTGGCATCCATCAAGCTGCAAACGATTTACGCATCCAACTATGTGTCCAACAAAGCCAAGGGCACCGTGGTCTGGACGCCGGTGAAGGGCGAAGGCAACGCGCTGGTCTCGGGCAACTGGAAGATCAAGGACAACAAGAAATCCACCGGCCTCACCCTGCAAATCAATGGCGACTTGTCCATTCCCCTGCCAGGCCTGATGAAGATGGTGGTGGTGCCCGTGGTGGAAGGTGAGTTTGAGAAGATGGTGGAGACCTACATCGCCAATTTGACAAAGAAATTTGGCGGCGAGGTTTGATCAGCTTTCTGCGGGCTTGCTGGCCGCAGTGCCCGTCTGAAAATCCGAGTCGCCATTTTCCGCCGGCAGGATCTGCGCAGCCAAATTGCTGAAAGAATGCGGCGCGCCGACCGACTACAGCCATTCATCGTCAATCACAAACAGGAGTTTCAAATGAACCCACGTGCTTCTTTGGCCCAACGCGCTGTCTTGTCGGCTGTCGCCTGCGCCGCCGCTACGCTCGCCGTACCCGCATGGTCCCAGGTCGATCCCACCCAGATGGTTGACGCCTTCGAGAACGCCGGTGGCAAATTCCAGGGCTTTCGGCGATCCGGTGCCAAGGGACTTTGCGCTACCGCTGAATTTGTCGGCAATGCAGAAGGCCGGGCGCTGTCGGTGTCGTCAGCCTTCAGTGGCACGCCGGTGCCCGTGCTGGCCCGGTTTTCAATGGGGGGCGGCAACCCCAAGGCACCGGACAACGCCAAGAGCCAGCGCAACATGGCCTTGCAATTCGACCTGCCCGGCAACGAAACCTGGCAGATGGGCAACATCTCGTCACCGGTGTTCGGGGCGGCCACGGCGCAGCAGTTGCTGGGCCGGCTTGTGTCCCTGACGCCAGACCCGGAAACCAAAAAGGTTGACGCAGACAAGGTCAAGGCTTATGCCGACGCCAACCCTGAGGTGTTGATGCAGGGCAAGTATTTCGCGGGCCAGCCTGTGCCTGCCAGCTTTGCCAAGGTGAACTACTGGGGCGTCCATGCGTTTGGCTTCACGGACGCGGCTGGAAAAAAACAGTTTGGCAAATGGGTGTTTGAGCCCGTCGGCGGCACTCAGGGCCTGAGCGACGATGAAGCAAAAGCCAAAGGCCCCGAATTTTTATTTGACGACCTGCGCCAGCGCGTGGCGGCAGGCGCGGTCACTTTCGACTTCATGTTGCAACTGGCACAGCCGGGCGACAAGCTCGACAGCGCGGTGACGCCGCTGCCAGATGACCGCAAGAAGGTTTCACTCGGCCGCCTGACCATCAAGTCCGTGTCGCCCGACGCCACCGGTCCCTGCGTGGCCATCAACTACAACCCAATGGTTCTGCCCAAGGGCGTAGAAGCATCGGCAGACCCAATGCTCGCGGCCCGCGCCGCGCCGTATGCCATATCGCTGGGCCGCCGCCTGGTTGAAGGGGCCAAGCAATAGGGTGAGGAGTAGGCCGAGGCAGGCGCTGCATGTTCACCACCCGCCCTGAAATCCTCGGAACCTTTGCCGTAGCCACCGCCACCCATTGGCTGGCAGCTCAGACCGCGACAAGCGTTCTGGAGCGCGGTGGCAACGCCTTTGACGCCGCCGCCGCTACTGTTGCTCAGGTTTTGACACCGGCCATTGACTTTGCGCGACATGGGTTCCCCCTGGTGCCGCAAATTGTCCAGGCGATCGCCGCCGTCAAACCGCTGTTTGAGACCGAGTGGACCACCTTGGCTGCGCTGTGCTGCCAGACGGGCGGGTGCCGCAGCCCGGCACACTGTTTACCAACCCGGCCCTTGCGAGCACCTATATTCGCGTGGTCCGAGCCGCCGGTCACGGGGCGCGGCCACCGCAGGCAATTTTTTCTGGCGTCCGGCGGGCAATACACACGTCGGCCACGTACGCAAGGGCTGTCTGTCGATCTCATTTTTCATCACGTCCAGCAAATTCTTCGACGACATGCTTTGGTTTAACGGATTGGACGCTAAAAGTAGAGGCTTCGCTTGGTGCCATCCCGGGGATGCGGCCCGAAGTGGGTGACTCCAGCTTGCGGAAAATGAAGTCGCTGCCAAAGCTGACCGTGTCACTGCCGCCAACGGCATCAAATTGTCTATTCGGGCTGTTGGCAACTACCTGGCACGCTGGGGCTTTGCGCCGCAAAAGCCAATCAAAAAAGCTTACGAGCAGCGCCCCGAAGCCGTCAAGGCGTGGCTCGATGAGCAGTACCCCGCCATTGAAGCCAAAGCCAAGGCCGAGGGCGCTGAAATTCACTGGGGTGATGAAACCGCACTGGTCAATACCGATGTCCGGGGCAGGAGCTACGCGCCGGCGGGTAAAACACCCGTGACGTTTGCTGTGGGTGGTACGCGCCATAAGCTGTCGATGATTGCGACTGTGACCAATCAAGGAAGTCGCAACGCTAATCCTGCGCTGATCTGAACGCAGTTCAGAGTTCCTACCTTTGCCAATGTACTGACGCCGACCCTGCGGTCTACGAATTGCGGAAACAGCAGGGACTGGGCCTGCTCGCGGTCGCCGCCCGTCTGACCTGTGAATGCGATTTCCAAACGAAAAACGGCCCGAAGGCCGTTTTTTTTGTGCTTAAAGCTGACCAAAAATCAAGCCGGCACAGCGTCCTTCACCCCATCCGTGACGGTCTGCGCCATGTCCGTGTAATCCTTCACCTGGTCAAAGTTCAGGTACTGGTAAATGGTGTCACTGGCAGCGGTCAACACGCCCATGTCGGCCATGTACTCGGCTTTGGTGGGGATGCGCCCCAGCTTGGAACAGATGGCGGCGAGTTCGGCTGAACCCAGATACACGTTGGAATTTTTGCCCAACCGGTTGGGGAAGTTGCGCGTGCTGGTGCTGAACACGGTTGCGCCCTCTTTGACCTGCGCCTGATTGCCCATGCACAGGCTACAGCCAGGCATTTCCATGCGGGCACCGGCACTGCCGAGCACACCGTAGTGGCCTTCTTCTGTGAGCTGTTTGGCGTCCATCTTGGTCGGCGGGGCCATCCAGAGCTTGACGGGGATGTCGCGCTTGCCTTCGAGCAGTTTGCTG
>JAYVNK010000479.1:0-3152 GCA_043758475.1 Comamonadaceae bacterium
GCGCCAAATTCACTTTGCACGTGCGCCGCCGTGGTCGGGCTGACGCGGCCAAACTGGTTGGCACTGGGCGCGGCCAGGCCCCACACGGGTGGCTCCGCATCCCGTAGCGCGACCAGCAGACGTTGCGCCACCGGGTGCGACGGGCAGCGCAGGCCGATCGAGTTTTGACCACCGGCTGCCGCTTGTGCCACGCTGTCGCGGCGCGGCAGGATCAACGTCAGCGGGCCGGGCCAGAAGGCGGCGATGAGCTGGTTTGCAAACTCGGGCACCTGGTCTGCAAAGTGCGCGACGCCACCGGCATCGGCCACGTGGACGATCAACGGGTGGTCGGCCGGGCGGCCCTTGGCAGTGAATATTTTTGCCACGGCTTCGGCGTTGTCAGCATCTGCCGCCAGGCCGTAGACGGTCTCGGTTGGGATGCCAATGATGCCTCCAGCCCTTATCAATGCTGCATAGTCAGCTATTGATTCAGGAGTTTTTCCATCCAGAATCACAACGCTGCTCCATCGGGGAACGGTTTGATGCCGAGGATTTTTACGGCTTCTTTAGCCGTGGCGCGCACGGCCTCAATGGTGGGGCCGGTGACGTTGAGGTGACCCATCTTGCGGCCGACGCGCGGCTCCGTTTTGCCGTAGAGGTGCAGGTGCGTGCCGGGCAGGGCGAGGATTTTGTGCCACGGGGGTGTTGCCGGGTCAGAAAAATGGGGGTCGGGGTCAGAAGAATTGGGGTCAGAGTCCAATTTCGACGGCTGTTTTTTGTCGCCGGTGACAGGGTTGTCCTGAATTGGAATCTGACCCCAATTCTTCAAACCGCCATTCTTCTTCGTCACATTCCCAAACCACAAATCCCCCAGCAAATTCAGCATGATGGCCGGGCTGTGCTGGCGCGGCTGGGTCAGCGGCAGGCCGGCCAGGGTGCGCACTTGCAGCTCAAACTGAGAGACATCGCAGGCGTCCATGCTGTAGTGGCCGCTGTTGTGCGGGCGGGGGGCGATTTCGTTGACCACCAGGCGCAGCGTTTCTTTCGTAGCCTTTGAATTTGAGCTGGCGTCGTCTGAAACCACAAAAAACTCCACGCACAGCACGCCCTCATACTCCAATACATTTGCTATTGATTTAGAAGCTATTATTGCACGCCTGGCAAGGGCTACAGGCACATTTCCCTTGAAAACCTCGGTCACCGCCAAAATCCCGTCGCGGTGCACGTTGCGCTGCACCGGCAGGTTGACACAGGTGCCATCCGCACCACGCGCGATGATCACCGAGCACTCTGCCTTCAATGCCAGCTTTTTCTCCAGCACGCAGGGCACGCCCTTCAGTTGGTCCCACGCAGCGGCCAGCTCGGCCCGGTTTTTGACGCGCATCTGCCCTTTGCCGTCGTAGCCCATGCGCGCGGTTTTCAGGATGCCGGGCAGCAGCGTACAGTCCACCAACTGCCGTTGCTCAGGCGTCTCGATCAGTGCGTAAGGCGCACACGGCACGCCGCAGCGCACAAAATGCGCCTTCTCGGCAGCACGGTCCTGCGCAATGCTGACGGCGTGCGCGGCAGGAGCCACGGGCCGTGTGCGCGCAAGCGCCAGCAGGGCCTCTGCCGGCACGTTTTCAAACTCGGTGGTGATGGCGGCACATGTTTTTGCCAGCGCAGCCAGGCCTTTGGTGTCCAGGTAGTCAGTCTGAATGTGGTGGTGGCTCACCCGCCCGGCGGGGCTGGCGGCGTCCGGGTCGAGCACGGCCGTGGCGTAGCCCATGGCCTGCGCGGCATGGACGAACATGCGGCCTAACTGCCCGCCGCCCATCACGCCCAGGGTGACGGGGTTTCCATCTGCACCAGCGCCGGGCAACAAAGGGTGACTCATAAAACTGGCGGCACCGTCATGTCACGCGCGGCCTGCGTTTGCGCGGCGCGGTACTCGTCCAGCCTTGCGCGCAGGTGCGGGTTGTCATTGGCCAGCATGGCCACCACAAACAAAGCCGCGTTGGCCGCGCCCGCGTCGCCAATGGCAAAGGTGGCCACCGGCACGCCCTTGGGCATTTGAACAATGCTGTGCAGCGAATCCACGCCCTGCAGGTGCTTGCTGGCCACCGGCACCCCCAGCACCGGCACCGTGGTTTTGGCCGCCAACATGCCGGGCAAGTGCGCCGCGCCCCCCGCCCCGGCGATGATGGCTTTCAGGCCGCGTGCGACAGCGCCTTCGGCATAGGCAAACATATCGTCCGGCATCCGGTGGGCCGATACAACCTTGGCCTCGTGTGCAATGCCGAAGTGTTGGAGAATCTGTACTGCGTGCTGCATGGTGTCCCAGTCTGACCGGGAGCCCATAAGAACGGCCACACTCACGCCGGTTTGAATTTTGTTCATGATTACAATTTTAGGTTGTTGAGGAGACCGCTTAAAGTGTTGGGGACAGAGCTTGCCCACTTCGTGTAGCTGCGGACTGTCCCGCAAGTAATTTGTTTAACCCGAGCCATCCAAAATGATCAATGTCACCGTCGAAAACTTTGATGCCGAAGTCATCGAAGCCTCCGCCCACACCCCCGTGCTGGTCGATTTCTGGGCACCGTGGTGCGGGCCGTGCAAGGTGATCGGGCCGCTCTTGGAGAAAATTGAGACCGAATACGCCGGCCGCTTCAAGCTCGTCAAAATTGACTCCGACCAGGAGCAGGAGCTGGGCCAGGCCTTTGGCATCCGCAGCATTCCCACCTGCGTTTTGCTGATGGGCGGCAAGCCGGTCGATGGCTTTACCGGCGCGTTGCCCGAGGGGCAGATCAAGGCGTTTTTGGACAAGCACGTGCCCGCGCAGGACATTCTGGAAGCCGAGGTCACCGCTGTGGAAGTGTCCGATGCGCCCGATGCCAACGACCCCACCGCCGTGCGCGAAGCCCTGCACCAGACGGTACTCAAAACCCCGGACAACGACGATGCGCGGTTTGATTACGTCAAGCTGCTGCTGACGGAGGGCGACACTGACGGCGCCAAATTGGCCTTTGCCCCAGTGATCGCCAAAACTGGGCTTGTGCGCAAGTTCGACTCACTGCAGCGCTGGATAAACGCTATTGATTTTGTATCTAATTATGCAGAAGGGACAAGGGCTCCAGCTACTTTTGATGCCAAAATCACGGCAAACAAGCGTGATTTTGACGCCCGCTTCGGCA
>JAYVNK010000480.1:0-3150 GCA_043758475.1 Comamonadaceae bacterium
CACGGGCGACAAACAGCGCCTGGCAGGCAATGCAGCGCTGCAACGCTCCATCAAACACCGCTTTCCCTACATCGACCCCTTGCACCATTTGCAGGTGGAACTGGTCCGCCGTTACCGGGGTGGACAAACGGACGAGCGGGTGCAAACAGGTATCCATATCTCGATCAACGGGATTGCGGCTGGACTGCGCAATACGGGCTAATCGGGTGGCGATGGCGGTGGCGGTGGCGGTTGCACTGTCACTAAAAAGCGACATGGTGTGCTGACGCCATGCAATGCCATCACTAGAATCGAACGATAGGCTTCGGCCTTCTTTCTTTAACTGCTGTACAAAGGCCTCTCATGAAAAAAGCCCTCATCACCTCCGTTTTGGCCCTGACCGCACTGCTGTCGGGCGCCCATGTCAGCGCCCAGAACCTGCAAATGTCCTCTTACCTGGGCGCATCAGGTGGCGTGGCAAACTGGAATGTTGACTGCTCTGGCACCACCTCATGCAAAAAGAACCCCGGTTCGCTGCGCGTGTTTGGTGGCGTTAACGTGATGCCCAATGTGGCTGTGGAATTGACCTACGCCGCACTCGGCACGGCCAAAGCCAGTGCCACAGGTGCCAACGTTGACGTGAATGGCAGCAGCTTTGATCTGTCTGGCGTCTACAAATTTGGTGCACCAACCAGTGCTTTTGGCGCGTTTGCCAAAGGCGGCTTGGCTTACACCAATGCCAAAGCTACAGCCACCGTTGGCACCATGTCCAGCTCTGACACCAAGAAAGCCTGGGGCCTGGTGCTCGGTGCTGGCGTGACTTACGCTGTCACCGAGAGCTTTGCCTTGCGCGCTGAAGTGGACACGCAAAAAGTGAAATTAACCAACACGTCGGGTAACGTGACCAGCTTCACCGTGGGTGGTCAAGCGACGTTCTAAAACACCTCAGCCTCACACCGGCTGCAACATGAAAGCCCGCTGATGACAACATCAGTGGGCTTTTTATTGGGTTGAAACTTAAATTGAAGGCGAGGCTGCGTTTTAAAAACTATTCGCCTAAATACGCCGCGCGCACCTTGGGGTCATTCAGCAGATCTTTGCCTTTGCCGGTCATGGTGATGAGGCCAGATTCCATCACATAGCCCCGGTCGGCTACCGCCAAGGCGCGGCTGGCGTTTTGCTCGACCAACAAAATTGTCACGCCCTGGGCGTACACATTGCGCACCACTTCAAAAATCTTGTCCACCATGATGGGTGACAGACCCATGGACGGCTCATCAAGCAACAGCACTTTGGGGCGGCTCATCAGGGCGCGGCCCATCGCCAGCATCTGCTGCTCGCCACCCGACATGGTGCCGGCCAGCTGGTCTTTGCGCTCGCGCAGGCGCGGGAAGATGGTGAACATCTTCTCGATGTCTGCCGCAATCTCGGCCTTGTCATCGCGGATGTAGGCACCCATCTGCAGGTTCTCAAGGAGGGTCATTCGCATGAATACGCCGCGCCCCTCGGGCACCATGGCAAGGCCTTCGTTGACCATGTCCCAGGCCCCTTTGCCGCGAATGCTTTTGCCCAGGTATTCGATGTCGCCTTCCTTGAATGGCAACGTGCCGGTGATGGCTTTCATGGTGGTGGTTTTGCCAGCGCCGTTGGAGCCAATCAGCGAGACCAGCTCGCCCTCATGCACTTCAAAGTCGATGCCCTTGACGGCCTGGATGCCACCGTAGGCGACCTTGAGGCCAGTGACTTTCAGCAGTGTTTTTGACATGGCTTCCTTTGATCAGTTGAGGACAGAGCTTGTCCGCTGCGTGTGACGGCGGTCTGTCCCGCAAGGCTTTAATGAGTGCCGGTGCCCAGATAGGCTTCAATCACCTTCTCATTGCGCTGCACGTCGGCAGGCGTGCCTTCGGCAATTTGCTTGCCGTAGTCCAGCACGGTGACGCGGTCGCACAGGCCCATCACCAGCTTCACGTCATGCTCGATCAGCAAGATCGTGCGGTTGTCTTTGCGGATGCGGTCGATCAACTCGCGCAGCATAACCTTCTCGGTCGCGTTCATGCCGGCGGCGGGCTCGTCCAGTGCGATGAGCTGCGGGTCGGTCGCCAAGGCGCGGGCAATCTCCAGTCGGCGCTGGTCGCCATAGCTCAGGGTGCGCGCTTTATAGTCGGCAAACTTGGCAATGCCCACGTAGTCAAGCAACTCTTGCGCGCGTGCGGCAATGGCCTTTTCTTCAGCCTTGAAGCCGGGCGTGCGGAAGATGGCACCCAGCAAACCCGAGTGGGTGCGGATGTGGCGGCCCACCATCACGTTCTCAAGCGCGGTCATCTCGGCAAACAGGCGGATGTTCTGGAACGTGCGTGCAATGCCCGCTTTGGCCACCAGATGTACTGCCGTGGGCTGGTAGGTTTTGCCAGCCAGCTCAAAGCTGCCGCCGTCTGGGGTGTAAAGGCCGGTGAGCACATTAAAAAACGTCGTTTTGCCAGCGCCATTGGGGCCAATCAGCCCATAGACCTGGCCGCGCTTGATGTTGATGCCCACGTCGCTCAGGGCCTGCAGGCCGCCAAAGCGTTTGGAGACGCCTTTGACGTTGAGGACGACATCTGTATTGTTATCTGGCACGTCGTTCCCCTTACTTCACGTTCTGGAGTGACTTGCCGTGGTCTGGCGACGGCCACAGCCCGCGCGGGCGCAACAGCATGACGCTGATCATGGCCACAGCAATCAGGAATTGCCGCAGGATGGCAGCATCCAGCCGGCCATCGGTCATGGCCTGAAGCGGCCCTGCCACGTAGCGAAGCACTTCAGGCAGCGCCGACAGCAGCACGGCACCCAGTATCACGCCAGGCAAATGCCCAATGCCGCCCAGCACCACCATGGCGACAATCATCACCGACTCCATCAAGCTGAAGGATTCGGGTGAAATGAAGCCCTGAAAAGCCGCAAACATCGCGCCCGAGACGCCGCCAAACGTGGCCCCCATGCCGAAGGCCAGCAGCTTCAGGTTGCGGGTGTTGATGCCCATGGCCTTGGCGGCGATTTCATCCTCACGGATCGCCATCCAGGCCCGGCCCACGCGGGACAGCTCTAAACGATGGCAAATGACGATGCTGACAACCACCAGCGCCAAGAACAGGTAATAGTACAAGGACACCGATGCGACCTCAAAGCCACCCA
>JAYVNK010000481.1:0-3144 GCA_043758475.1 Comamonadaceae bacterium
CGCCAGCTTGCGGGTGAACAGGTCGGCCAGGTGGATGCGCTCGCCGATGCGCTGCCTGGCGTCTTCAAAAAACTCGCCGGTGTAGCCTTCCGGCAAATCCATCACGTTGAGCGAGCCCACGTGCATCGGCATTTCTGGCGACTCCATGTGCAGAAACATGGCGTCAAGGCCGCTTAGGTGGTTCATGCAAGTCTCCTGTTTAAAATGGTGAGCTGGGTAGGCCGACGCCCTATTCTCACGGCATTCTCACGGCATTCTCACCGTTGTCTCACCGTGTTAGGGGCGATCTACCGCAATATGCGGCGCGTGACGGACTGGGCTTGCAACGTTTGTATGACGTACACTGCTACGCCATGACGCTCAAGGATCAATCTATGTCCACCGCTGAAAAAATACTCAATGTTCGCCTGCCAGTCGAACTCCATGGCCAGCTTGAGCAACTGGTGCAAGCGACGGGCCGCAGCAAAAGCTTCTTAACCGTCGAGGCTCTTAAAAGCTACGTCAGCCAGGAGCAATGGCAGATTGCCGACATACAGGCTGGTTGGGACGAAGCGGATCGGGGGGAATTCGCGACGCCGCAAGAGGTGCGTGACGTTTACGCCAAATACGGGCATTGAGCATGGAGATTCGCTGGACACGCAAGGCGCTTGAAAACCTGGACCAAATTGCCGCCTACATTGCGCAGGACAATCCCACCCGTGCCCGCTCATTCATCGGAGAAATCAAAGAAAAGACGGAGTTGCTGGCGACATTCCCTGGGCTGGGTCGCCCCGGGCGGGTGCCTGGGACACGTGAACTGGTGGTGCACGCCAGCTACGTGGTGCCCTACCGCGTAAAAGACAACACCGTGCAGATCATTCGCGTGCAGCACGTTGCCCGGCTGTGGCCGAGGCAGTTCGACTGACGAGCGCAGCGCGACTTCTGGCGCAGAAATCAACCCATTCGTGGCGCGCTCTTTTGCCATGCCGACAAGGCTTCGACGCGCTGATACCAGGCGCGGATGTGCGGGTAATTTTCAAGGGGCAGTTTTGCCTGTGCCGCAAAACAAAGGCCGGCCGCGACGCTGAAGTCGGCCAAGGTGACGTCTTGCCCTACCAGCCATCTCCGCACTGCCAGATGCCCATCCAGAATCGCCGCTTCCGCATGGAAAATGGGCAGTGCCTGCGCCACTGCCAATTCATCGGTCTGGCCCTTTAAAAATGCGGGTTTGATGAAGCGCTCGAACTGAAGTGGCTGCCAACCGGCGCGCCAATGCGCGAGCGACCAGCTCATCCAGCGCATGACCTGCGCCCGACCCACCCTGTCGCCTGGCCACAACGTGCCGGGTTGGGTCTCGGCAAGGTAAAGCATGATGGCTTGCGATTCATCGGTGCTGAAATCGCCGTCGCTGAAGGCGGGCACGCGTCCGCCCGGGCTCATGCGGAGGAACTCAGGCGTGTTCGCGGCGGGCGTTCTGGGAATCACCTCCACCAGCTCAACAGGTGCGCCGACGTGCAGCGCAACCGCGTAAGCGCGGCGGACATTGTTCGAGAGCGGGGTTCCGTAGAGTTTCATCATGGCGAGTTCCTTTTCCAAAGCGGCATTTGCAGTGCGGGGGGTTGCGCGCTTTACAACGCACGCGATTGATCGTAGCATAGTGACTTGTGAATTGCAAACTACTATTAACCAAGCACTGATGGCTACCGAAAAAACGGCAAAGCGCTGCCCAATTGCCCACTCCGCCGACCTGCTCGGCGACCGATGGAGCCTGGTGATCGTGCGCGACATGCTGATGGGCAAGAAGCGCTTTGGCGAGTTTCTGGAATCGTCAGAAGCCATCACGGCCAGCGTGCTGACGGCCCGGTTGACCCGGCTGGAGCACGCCGAACTGATCAGCAAACTGTCTTACCAAACCAATCCCGTTCGATACGACTACGCACTGACCGCAAAAGGGCGGGGCCTGCTTCCCGTGCTGAAGGCGCTGAGCGAATGGGGGAGCCGCAATTTCCCGAACGTCCGACGCCCGCCAGACTGGTTCATGAACATGAAAACCAGTTGAAACCGCCTATTCTATGCATCAAATAGACCTCTAGCCCTAATCAGGTATACATAGTCAGCTACTTACATAATAGCATTTTCAGGATGCAGTCAACAACGCATGTCCTGCTGGGACAAGGGCCGGTTCTTTCGGATCGGCATTCACTAACGGGGCAATTCCTCAAGCCGAAGCCGCCACACCACGCGCAGGCAGCTCAACAACGGCCATGCCCTTGGCCGTCACTTCACCCAGCTGGTTCTCAACGAACACCTCCAGATCCACCAGATGCGCGCGTTCTTCAACGCGCTTGTCCACGATCCTGGCGCGGCACCAGGACACGTCGCCAAAAATATTGGGCCGGCGCACCGAGACATTCAGCTTGCGCAAAAAACCGTCATCGCCCATCCAGTGGGTCATGAGCTGGCCGACCCACGAGATGTGTTGCGGCCCGACGTCGTAGCTGCCGGGCATGCCCACGTCGCGTGCCATTTTGGACTCGGTGTGCCCGCGTGCGGCGCTGTCCTGGGCACCCGTCTTGGCGTCCATATAAGCATCTGCCGGGTGGCGCTTGCGGTGCATGGTGGCCCGGCGGTGCGACTGGTAGCTGTGCCCGCCGCCCGAATACCAGCAGATCATGTCGGTGATGTTGAGCGGGCCTTTGAGCATGGGCTGCACGCTGGCGCCGACCTCAACCTCTTCCCAGAAACGCGGCGCAGCGCCCCGCAATTCCTCGTTCTCGACAGCGTGGCCGATGTGTTCGAGTTCCTCAGGCGTGTAGCGGTGCGTTTCGCGCGCCTCGTATTTCAGGCCATCTTTGGCCTTGGCACGCGGCGTGCGTGCGGTGTGGCCCAACGCGCGGCACACCAGCTCGCCATGCTGGTTGGTGTAGAGCACTTCGCCGGTCTGGATGATGAAATTTTTTGCCTTGCCGCCCTGCTTCTCCACCGCCTCCAGCAGGCGCGCGCGTACCGTGAAGCTGTCGCGATGGCGTATCGGCCGGTACCACTCGAAATCGGTGCCGCCATACATCCACTGAATGCCGCGCAGCTTGGGCGCCACGACGGTGGTGTCGATGGCGTACAGGAAGCAGCCGGGCGCGACGGCGGACTTCCAGCAGCTGGCGGCCC
>JAYVNK010000482.1:0-3131 GCA_043758475.1 Comamonadaceae bacterium
TTGCCCACTTGGGCGCGCGCTGTCAGGTCAGACAGCACGGCGGGGAAATAGCCAATCGCCAGGTCGGCCGCGCGCTCTTCCAGCAGGCGCCGCGGGTCGCGCGTGGTGAGCGGCACCACGCGCACCGACACCCCGGGCGCGTCGCGGTCCATTACCTCAATCAGGGCAGGCATCAGCTCGGCAGCGGTGGCATCGGCGATGGCCAGCACAAACGTTGTGTTGGCCTCTGCCGCCACAAAATCGCTGGGGGCCAGTGACGCCTGCAGGGTGTGAAGGGCACCCCTCACGGTGGGCCAGATGTCCAGCGCGTGCGGCGTGGGCTCCAGCCCCTGGCCGTTGCGCTTGAGCAAATCGTCGCCCAGCGTCTCGCGCAGGCGGCGCATCGCATTGCTGACGGCGGGTTGCGTCAAGGCCAGGTTGTGGGCGGCGCGCGTCAGGCTGCGTTCGGTCATGACTTCGTCAAACACGCGCAGCAAGTTGAGGTCAAAGGTGCGGAAATTCAGGCCGGGCATGGCTGCATTGTGGCGGATGATGTCAATTAATCACCGGGATGAATGTATTTAATCATCAATATAAAGTTGAATAGCATTAGAGTAAACCCTAATATCTGTCCGTGCCCGAACTATTTTTGTTTCGGGCGATTAAGAGAAAGGGATTCCATCATGACCCGTTTTGTACACCTCAACTATGCCAACGAACATCCTGGCGTTCAAAGGGCGCAAGCCGTTGCCGACGCGGCGGGCCGGTTCCGCCGCTCGTTTGACAGCACCAAAGGGCTTGCAGCGATGTTGCTGGCGGCCTTGGTCGCCGCGCTGATGGTGGTGGCCGACCAGCTGGTATCGGTCTGGGCCGACGGCTACCTGCTGGCGTCCTGGGTCACGCTGTGGGCGATTGCCTTTACGGCGCTGGCCCTGATGGCCCCCACGGCGCACCGGTTGGCATCCAGCCTGTCGGCTGCGTGGAAGCGGCGCGCCATCCGCGTGGCTAACGAGCGCAGCGACGCGAAGTACTGGGCCAGCGCCCAGAGTGATCCCCGTGTGATGGCAGATCTGCAAGCAGCCATTTTGCGCAGCGAGCACGCCCAGACCGGACCGGGTGCCACCGGCAGGCTTGGGGCAAAAATTTCAGCACCGGCGGGGGCGGCCATGGGGGCGGATATGGGGGCGCACGTGAGGGCCGTACTGGCGACCACGCCTGCCACCCGCATGGGTGAGCCGGTCAACCCGATCGAGCTCGAGGCTGCGCTGGAACAGATCTACACCGGACTCCCGCCGGCAAAGCGGTACCTGCGCTACGTGTAAGCGCCCGCGCACGGCTTGCAGCTCACAAAAGCCACCTCGCAGTGGCTTGTATCATTCGCATGCGTTTGCCGTGGGTGCGCCCTCGCGCTCACCCTGCCAGACGCGCCTCCAGCCTGGCACGCGTGACTTCCAGGGCTTTGGGCAGGTGGTAAGCCAACTGGCCAAACAGCTCGGTGTGCAGTTTGAATTCAGCTTGCCAGGCGGCGGTGTCAATGTTGGTGACCGTGTTGAACTGCGCTGCCGTGAAGTCCAGGCCGGTCCAGGTGATTTCCTTGTAGGTGGGGCTGATGCCGAACAGGTTTTCCTGGCCAGGGGTCGTGCCTTCGATACGGTCAATCATCCACTTCAGCACGCGCATGTTTTCGCCATAGCCAGGCCAGACAAACTTGCCGTCGTCGCCCTTGCGGAACCAGTTGACGCAATAAATCCCCGGCACTTTGGCGCCGGTTTTGGCCAGTTGCTCGCCCATGCCCAGCCAGTGCTGGAAATAGTCGCTCATGTTGTAGCCAATGAAGGGCAGCATTGCAAACGGGTCGCGGCGCACAATGCCTTGCTGGCCGGCCGCGGCGGCTGTCGTCTCGCTGCCCATGGTGGCAGCCATGTAGACGCCTTCGACCCAGTTGCGGGCTTCGGTGACCAGGGGCACCGTGGTGGAGCGGCGGCCACCGAAGATGAAGGCGTCAATGGCCACGCCTTTGGGGTCGTCCCACGCGCTGTCCAGCGCCGGGTTGTTGGTGGCGGCCACGGTAAAGCGCGAATTGGGGTGGGCGGCGGCGCGCAATTTGCCGGTGGGCTTGCCGCTCGCGTCCGTGACTTTGGCGGATTCTGGCGTCCAGTCGTTGCCCTGCCAGTCGATCAAGTGGGCGGGCAGGCTGCCCGTGTCCTGCTCCATGCCTTCCCACCACACGTCGCCGTCATCGGTCAGCGCCACGTTGGTGAAAATCACGTCCTTGTTCAGGCTCAGCATGCAGTTGGGGTTGGTCAGCATGTTGGTGCCGGGGGCCACGCCAAAGTAACCGGCTTCGGGATTGATGGCGTACAGCTTGCCATCCGCTGCGGGCTTGATCCACGCAATGTCATCGCCAATGGTGGTGACTTTCCAGCCGTCAAAACCGGCGGGCGGCACCAGCATGGAGAAATTGGTTTTGCCGCAGGCGCTGGGGAAGGCGGCTGCCACGTGGTATTTTTTGGCGGGCTGTCCAGCCTGCGCGGGCTTGGTCACGCCCAGAATCAGCATGTGCTCGGCCAGCCAGCCGGGGTTGCCCGGGGCAACATCGGACTCCGCCTTGCCCATGTTGGAGGCAATGCGCAGCGCAAAACACTTTTTACCCAACAATGCGTTGCCGCCATAACCCGAGCCGTAGCTCCAGATCTCGCGCGTCTCGGGGTAATGGACGATGTACTTGGTGGGGTTGCAAGGCCACTTCACATCGGCTTGACCCACACCATTTTTATCCACCAGTGGCGCGCCCACGGTGTGCACGCAGGGCACGAACTGCCCATTCACCCCCAGCACGTCGTACACCGCCTTGCCCATGCGCGTCATGATCTTCATGTTGACGGCCACATAGGGGCTGTCAGACAGCTCAATGCCAATGTGGGCAATCGGGCTGCCGAGCGGTCCCATGGAAAACGGCACCACGTACAGGGTGCGGCCTTTCATGCAGCCGTCGAACAGTGCTTTTTCACTGGCAGAGCCAAATTGCAATTTCTCGCGCATCTCGGCAGGTGCCATCCAGTTGTTGGTGGGACCGGCGTTTTCCTTTTGTGCGCAGCAGATGAACGTGCGGTCTTCCACGCGGGCCACGTCGCTGGGGTCAGACCAGGCCA
>JAYVNK010000483.1:0-3128 GCA_043758475.1 Comamonadaceae bacterium
CCGACGCCGCCCGGGTGCTGGCGCTGCAACCCGACTTTGGCCGGATGCAAGGCCTCAAGCTGGGTGTGGTCGGGCCCTACCCGGCGGGCAGCGAATGCCAGTTCGAGCTGCGGGCGTTTGTGCCCGGCCTGGGCGTGCCGGAGGACCCGGTCACCGGCAGCCTCAACGCCAGCGTGGCGCAGTGGCTGATCGGTGCCGGCCTGGCGCCGTCTGCCTACGTCGCAGCCCAGGGCGCGGCGCTGGGCCGGGCCGGTCGGGTGCTTGTGGAGCAGCATGGCACCGACATCTGGATCGGTGGCGCGGTCTGCCCGGTCATCGGCGGCTGGGTGAACCTGTGAGGGGCGGCCGGGCGGGCAGCGGCTTGATGGGCCTGTCGGACCACGGCGGCGCAGCGCCGGCCGCTGCCGTCGAGATCGATCACCTGGTGGTCGCCGCGCACAGCCTTGCGCAGGGGTTTGCGTGGTGCGAGGCCACGCTGGGTGTGCTGCCCCGGGGCGGGCGGCAAGCATGCGTTCATGGGCACGCACAAGCGCTTGTTGGCGATCGGCAGCGCGGCTTTTCCACGCACCTACCTGGAAATCATCGCGGTCGATCCTGACGTCCCGGCGCCGGCCCGGCCACGCTGGTTCGGGCTGGACAACCCGCGGCTGCAACAGTCGCTGCAGCACGCGCCGCGTTTGCTGCATGCCGTGGTCCGCACGCCCGACATCAACGGGCTGCGGGAGCGCCTGGTGGCGCTGGGCCTGGACCCTGGCGAGGCGCTGGCTGCCGAGCGCGACACTCCCCAGGGCCTGCTCGCCTGGCGCATCCTGGTGCGGGCCGATGGCGGCATCGCCTGCGGCGGTGCGCTGCCCACGCTGTTCGAGTGGCAGGGCAGCCATCCGACCAAGGCCATGGCACCCTCAGCCGCGGCCTTGAGATCGGTCGAACTGGGGGGCTTGCCGCGCCAGGTCACGGGCCTGCTGCCGCTGCCGGGTGTCACCGTGGTGCCAAACGGCCCGGCGCTGCGGGTCACACTGGCGACGCCCCGCAGTCTGGTCTCGCTGGCGACCCTGTCCTTTGACCCTGCAGCCCAGCCCGGGTACTGAAACCAGAAATGAATACCGCCCAACGAGGCGTCTCTTCATTCCTTGCGGTAGTTGTCGTGGCAGGCCTTGCAGCTTTGACCAACGGCGCCTGCGGCAGCCTTGATCTGATCCAGGTTGCCAGACCTGCCGGCCAAAACCAGCTTGGCCACGTCGTCCTGGCTCTTGCTCACGCCGGCGTTCCATTTGTCTTTTTCGGCCCAAATCTCGGGCTTGGCGCGGGTAATGCCCTTGTCGCTGCCTTCAACGAACGCGGCGAACTGCAGCCGGGTATTGAGCAGCGAGATGATCTCGATGTTGTCGGTGGCCACCTTGGCATCAAAGGGCACGCGGCCATTGGCCATTGCAAAAACCCGGCCCAGGTGGGCGCTTTGCAGCGCCATCGCGCTTTGCCTGTACTTGATTGCGTCTTCGGGCTTCTGAAACTGGGCAGCAGCAGGCAGGCTGACCAGGGCGCTAAGGGCGGCAACAAGGGCTACGATCAGTCGTTTCATACGGATCCTCCAACAAAGAGATGCAATGTTGACACCCGGCAAGATGGCAAGGCGTTGCGGAGTTTAGGGCCCTGCAGGGCTTTAATTCCGCCAGTCTGACGGTAACGCCGCCCGCGCGAGTTCGGCTACCGTCGGCACCATGCTCAGCCCCCACACAGTTGCACCTTGACCGACGCTTCCAACCTTAAAGCGGTGCGGGTCTGGGACTTGCCCACCCGGGTCTTCCACTGGACGCTGGCGCTGGCCGTCGTTTTGCTGGTGATCTCCGGCCATGTCGGCGGCAACGCGCTGGTCTGGCACATGCGGCTGGGTTTGCTGGTGCTGTCGCTGTTGGTGTTTCGGCTGCTGTGGGGCTTGGTGGGCGGGCGCTGGTCGCGGTTCGCCAGTTTTGTACGGCTGCCCGGCACGGTCTGGCGCTACCTGCGCGGGCCGCAACGCAGTGATGACCACTTCGAGGTGGGCCACAACCCGTTGGGCGCGTTTTCAGTGCTGGCGATGTTGGCACTGCTGATGCTGCAGGTAGCCACCGGCCTGGTGGCCGACGACGAGATTGCCACCACCGGCCCGCTCAACAAATTTGTCTCCACTGCCACGGGGCTGGCCGCCAGCGCCTGGCACACCGGCTGGGGCCAGTGGGGGCTGGTGGCGCTGGTGGTGCTGCACCTGGCGGCCATCGGGTTTTACCGCTGGCGGGGCGTCAACCTCGTCAAACCGATGATCGGCGGCGACAAATTGCTGGCCGGCGATGTGCCGCCCTCGACTGACAGCGTCGCCACCCGGATTCTGGCCCTGGTTTTATTCGTGCTTTGCGGCGCGGCTGCGCTTTGGATCAACCGTCTTGGTGGCTGATCTCGGTAGCTGATCTCGGTGGCTGATCCGGGTGGCTGAAGCAGGCCACCAAGCGACAACTGCCTGCTAGACTGGTTTGTAGACTGCCGCACCCCTGATGCCACCCCCCGCGATCCGCTTGCAAACACCCGACACCCCGGGCCTGCTCGACGCCACGCGCGAAATTTTTGCCGAGTACGCAGCCGCCCTCGGCATCGATTTGTGCTTCCAGAACTTCGACGTCGAACTCGCCGGCCTGCCCGGCGACTATGCCGCGCCCCAGGGTTGTCTGCTGCTGGCTTTTGTCGATGGCGCGCTGGCGGGTTGCGGTGCATTCCGGCCGCTGGCTGATGTCGACTACGCCAACGCTTGCGAGATGAAGCGGCTCTACGTGCGCCCGGCTTTTCGCCGCTACGGCCTGGGCCGAACGCTGGCCCAGGCCCTGCTCGACCTGGCCCTGCAGGCGGGTTACTCGGCGATGTTGCTCGACACCCTCGATGACATGGAGGCCGCGCGCGGCCTGTACGAAAACTTGGGCTTTGCCGAGGTGCCGCCGTACTACTTCAACCCGATTGCCGGCGCGCACTACCTCAAGGCAGACCTGGGGTGAGTGATGTTCAAGCCCTGCACGCCAACGGCGTGGCGCTGCCGCCCTCGTTGCTTGGTGAATCGCCACTGTGGCATCCAGACGAGCAACAGCTGTACTGGTGCGACATCCCCG